>JAGWSV010000024.1 GCA_028869315.1 Rhodospirillales bacterium | reverse complement strand
TGCGACGAAGTCGCGGCGGGAGAGGGTGCAACATGCCGCACGCATCACCCTCTCCCGGCACGCTTTGCGTGCCGACCTCTCCCACTTCGTGGGCGAGGTGATGACGGAATGCGAGAGTAACGAACCATGTTACAACCGAAGCGCACCAAATTCCGCAAGGCGCATAAGGGCCGTATCCACGGCAACGCCAAGGGCGGGACCCAGCTGAACTTCGGCACCTATGGGCTGAAGGCGCTGGAGCCGGAGCGCATCACCGCGCGCCAGATCGAAGCCGCGCGGCGTGCGATCACGCGCGCCATGAAGCGCACCGGGCGGGTATGGATCCGCATCTTCCCGGATGTTCCGGTGTCGACGAAGCCGGCCGAAGTCCGCATGGGCTCCGGCAAGGGCTCGCCGGAGTTCTGGGTGGCGCGCGTGGCGCCCGGGCGGATCATGTTCGAGCTGGACGGGGTGGCCGCCGACATCGCCCGCGGCGCGCTCACGCTCGGCGCGGCCAAATTGCCGATCCGCACCAAGATCGTGCAGCGCATGGGAGACGCGTGATGGCGAAGAATGCTGAAGCCAAGGCCTCCGACGTGCGCGCGAAGACCCCGGACGAGCTGACCCAGATGCTGCTCGACCTGCGCAAGGAGCAGTTCAACCTGCGGTTCCAGCGCGCCACCGGGCAGGCGGAGGGCACGGCGCGGATCCGCACGGTGCGGCGTGAGATCGCGAAAGTGAAGACGATCATGGGCGAGCGCGCTCGCGGCGCCGAAGCCGCCGCGGCGCGGTCGTAAGCAAGGGTTCGATAGTCATGCCGAGGCGCGTTCTGACCGGCCGTGTCACCAGCGACAAGATGGACAAGACCGTGACGGTGCTTGTCGATCGCCGGGTGATGCATCCGCTGTACAAGAAATTCATCCGCCGCTCGAAGAAATACGCGGCGCACGACGAAGCCAACCTCTGCAAGGTGGGCGACGTGGTGCGGATCGAGGAGTGCCGGCCCATCAGCAAGCGCAAGACCTGGCTGGTGGTCGAGCGCAACGGCGCGCCGCTGTGGGGCGAGGGCGCCGTCGTCGCCGGATCTGACCAGGGAGCCGCGGCATGATCTCGGTCGAAACCAATCTCGACGTCGCCGACAATTCCGGCGCGCGTCGGGTCCAGTGCATCAAGGTGCTGGGCGGTACCCGCCGCCGCACCGCGAGCGTGGGCGACGTCATCGTGGTGTCGGTGAAGGAAGCGATCCCGCGCGGCAAGGTGAAGAAGGGCGACGTGCACCAGGCGGTGATCGTGCGCACCTCCTTCCCGGTGCGCCGGCAGGACGGCAGCGCGATCCGCTTCGACCGCAACGCCGCGGTGCTGATCAACAAGCAGCAGGAGCCGATCGGGACCCGCATCTTCGGCCCGGTCGTGCGGGAGCTGCGCGGGCGGAAGTTCATGAAGATCATTTCGCTTGCGCCGGAGGTGATCTGATGGCCGCGCGGATTCGCAAGGGCGACACGGTGCTGGTGATCACCGGCGCCAGCAAGGGGGTTCGCGGCGAGGTGCTGCGGGTGTTCCCCAAGGCGGAGCGGGCGATCGTTGCCGGCGTCAACATGGTGCGCAAGCACCGCAAGCCGCAGGGCATGAACCAGCCCGGCGGGATCAGCGACGAAGAGGCGAGCATCCACGTGTCGAACCTGAAGCTGGTCGACCCCAAGAGCGAGCAGCCGACCAAGGTCGGGTTCCGCGTGTTGGATGGCGGGCGGAAGGTGCGGGTGGCCAAGGCCACCGGCCAGGTGATCGAGGGCTGAGATGAGCGGATCCAAGACAGCGCCGAAGAAGGGTGGCGCCCCCAAGGGGGGCAAGCCCGGGGGTGCGGCTGGCGGCAAGTCCGGCGGCAAGGCGGCACAGGGTGCCGCGCGCGGCGGCGCCGGGGCGCCGCTGCCGCGCCAGGCCCGG
>JAGWSV010000023.1 GCA_028869315.1 Rhodospirillales bacterium | reverse complement strand
GCGGGGTCGGCGCCGAGCAGCCCGAGCACCGCGCCCGCCGCGCGCACTCCGCCGGCCGCGGCGGCGTCTCCGGCCAGCGCCGCGTCGGCCAGCGCATGCAGCGCCGCCAGCGCCGCCGGCGTGTTGAGGTCGTCGCACAAGGCGGCCAGCACTGTTCCCGGCACGTCCGCGGCCGGCGGCGCATCCGGCGCGGCCTGCAGGGCGCGGTAGAACCGGTCCATCTCCCGTCGCGCTTCGGCCAGCGCCGCCTCGGTGAAATCCAGCGCGGCGCGGTAATGGGCCTTCAGCAGCAGGAGCCGGATCGCTTCGCCGGGCGCCTGTGCCAGCACGTCGCGCACGGTGCGGAAGTTGCCGAGGCTTTTCGACATCTTCTCGCCGTTCACCAGCAGCATGCCGTTGTGCATCCACACATGGGCGAAGCCGCCATGCGGGAAGGCGCACAGGCTTTGCGCCCGCTCGTTCTCGTGGTGCGGGAAGATCAGGTCCTGGCCGCCGCCATGGATGTCGAAGCTCTCGCCCAGGTAGCGCCAGGACATCGCCGAGCACTCGATGTGCCACCCGGGCCGGCCGCGGCCCCACGGGCTGTCCCAGCCCGGCAGGTCCGGCGTGGAGGGTTTCCACAGCACGAAATCCCCCGGGTCGCGCTTGTAGGGCGCCACCTCCACCCGGGCCCCGGCCAGCAGTTCGCGCGGCGAGCGGCCGGACAGGCGGCCGTATTCGGCGAAGCTGTGCACCGAGAACAACACGTGGCCGTCGGCGGCGTAGGCGTGGCCGGAGGCGATCAGCCGTTCAATCAGCGCGATCATCTCGGCCACGTGGTCGGTCGCGCGCGGTTCCCGGTCCGGCGGCAGGGCGCCGAGTTCCGCCATGTCGGCATGGAAATCGGCGATGGTGCGGGCGGTGATGGCACCGATCGGCTCCCCGCTCTCGGCCGCCCGCGCGTTGATCTTGTCGTCCACGTCGGTGATGTTGCGGACGTAGGTGACGCGCGGATAAAGCCGGCGCAGCAGCCGCGCCAGCACGTCGAACACCACCACCGGCCGCGCGTTGCCGAGATGAGCCAGATCATAGACGGTCGGCCCGCAGACGTACATCCGCACGTGCTCGGGATCGAGCGGGACGAAACGCTCCCGCTTCCGGGTGAGACTGTTATGCAGGATGAGGTCGGGCATGCGCGCGTTGTGGGCGATCGGAGGCGGGTTTTCAACGTCCGGCGCGGGAGCGGACGGGCCGGCATGGCTGGGCCCCGTGGCCGGCGGTTGACATCTGGCGCGCCGCACGGTTTTCTGCAAATGAGAATGCTTCGCAACTCGGTCGCCGCCAGATGAGGGATAACGCGCCAATGACCACCTCCGCGCAGGCCGCCTTGGCCGCATCCCGGGGGGAATCCCGCGGCGAGCCCGCCGGCGAGCCCGTTGGCGCCCCCGCCGCCCGGCGGCAGCCGAACCGCCGCCTTGTCCGGTTCCTCGCCGTGTTCGGCCCCGGTCTCGTCGTGATGCTGGCCGACACCGATGTCGGCAGCGTCATCACCGCCGGACAAAGCGGCGTGCAGTGGGGGTACCGCCTGCTGGCGCTGCAATTCGTCCTTATTCCCATTCTGTACGTCGTGCAGGAACTGACGGTGCGGCTCGGCATCTGCACCGGGCGCGGCCACGGGGAACTGATCCGGGAGACGTTCGGCCCGGCCTGGGCCTGGGTGTCCGCCGCCGGCCTCGGCATCGCCACCCTGGGCGCGCTGCTCACCGAGTTCTCCGGCGTCGCCGGGGTGGGGGAGCTATACGGCCTGCCGCGCGCGCTGACCCTGCCGATCGCCGCGGCGACCCTGCTCGCCGTGGTCGGGACCGGCTCGTACCGGCGGGTCGAGCGGGCGGCGATCTTTGTCGGCCTGTTCGAGCTGGCGTTCTTCTACATCGCCTGGGCGGCGCATCCGGACCTGCACGCGCTGCTGCGCGGCGCCGCCTCCATTCCGCTCGGCAACCAGGCCTATCTCTATCTGGTCGCGGCGAATATCGGCGCGGTCATCATGCCGTGGATGGTATTCTACCAGCAGTCGGCGATCGCCGACAAAAGATTGCGGGCGGAACATTTCGTCGCGGCCCGGTGGGATACGGCCCTTGGCGCGGCGATCACCCAGCTCGTGATGGCGGCGGTGCTGATCGCCTGCGCGGCGACGATCGGAACCGCCACGCCGGATGCGTCGCTGAATACGGTCGGTGAAATGGCGGGGGCGCTGACGCCGTTCCTCGGCACCGCGGTCGGCAACGCGGTGTTCGGCGCGGGCGTGCTGGGGGCGGGCATGGTGGCGGCGATCGTGGCGTCGCTGGCGCTGGCCTGGGGCCTGGGCGAGGTTTCGGGCTACCGCCGCTCGCTTGAATACCACCCGCTGGAAGCGCGGTGGTTCTATGGGGTGTACGCCGTCTGCGTGATCGGCGGCTGCCTGGTGGTGGGGTTCTGGCCCGACCTCGTCGCGCTCAATGTCGGCGTGCAGGTCATGAACGCGCTGCTGCTGCCGGTGGTGCTGGGCTTCCTGATCGCGCTGGCGCGGCGGGCGCTGCCGGCGCCGTACCGGCTGCGCGGCGGCTACTATGCGCTGGTTCTGGCGATCGCGGCGCTGACCTGCGGGCTTGGCGTGTTCGGCGGGTTCTCCGGCGCCGGACTGCTGGGGTAGGATGATGTTGAACCGACACGATGTCGCGGCGCGGCGGCGGCGGCGGAGCCTGGCCCCGACGGAGGTGCGCGCATGCTCGCGAGCTTCCTGATCGTCTTCCGCGAAGTCCTGGAAGCCGGCCTGATCGTCGGGATCGTGATGGCGGCCACCGTCGGGATCAGCCGCCGGGGCCGCTACCTGGCGGGCGGCGTGGTGGCCGGCATGCTGGGCGCCTGCGTGGTGGCCGGGTCGATCGACGTCCTGGCGGCGGCGTTGCAAGGCAACGGGCAGGACGTGTTCACCGCCGGCATCCTCGTGCTCGCCGTCGCCATGCTCGGCTGGCACAATGTCTGGATGGCGCGGCACGGGCGCGAGATCGCCCGGCAGATGAAGGACCTCGGCAGCGCGGTCGAGAGCGGGGAGCGGTCGCTGCTGGCGATGGCCGTGGTGGTCGCGGTCGCGGTGCTGCGCGAAGGCTCGGAGATCGTGCTGTTCCTGTATGGCATCGCGATCTCGGCGAAGCTGGGCGCGACGGCGCTGATCCTGGGCGGACTCGCTGGCGTCGCCGCCGGCGGGGCGGTGGCCTGGCTGCTGTATCGCGGCCTGCTCGCGATTCCGCTGCACCGGCTGTTCGGCGTGACGTCGTGGCTGATCGCGCTGCTGGCCGCCGGCATGGCCGGCCAGGCGGCGGCGTTGCTCGCCAACGACGACCTGATCCCGGCGCTGGGCTACCAGCTTTGGAACACCTCCTGGCTGCTCTCCAGCGGCAGCCTGCTGGGCCGGGCGTTGCAGGCGCTGGTCGGCTATTCCGACCGGCCGATGGGGATCCAGGTGCTCGCCTATGTGGTGACCCTCGCGGCCCTGGTGATCGCCGGCCGCCGCGTCGCCCGCCCGGCCCGCGCCGCGTCCTGAACCGGCCCTGCGGGCGAGGGCTGCCCGGATGGCGCGAATTTTCAACGCCGCGCGCAGCGGCTAGTCTGCCCGGGCGGAGCCGGAGGCCTGTCGATGCGCAACAGCCCACTTGAAATCCATCCCATCGCCGGCGCCATCGGCGCGGAGATCCATGGCGTCGATCTGTCCGACACCTTGCCGGACGCCACCGTCGCGGCGATCCGCCAGGCTCTTCTCGACCATCTGGTGATCTTCTTCCGCGACCAGGACCTGCCCCCCGCCCGCTTCCTTGCGTTCGCGCGCCGGTTCGGGACGCCGGTGGAATATCCGTTCGTGAAGGGAATCGAGGGGTTCCCCGAAATCATCACCGTCGCCAAGCTTGAGGACGAACGGGTGAATTTCGGCGGCATCTGGCATTCCGACACCACCTATCTCGAAACCCCGCCGATGGGCAGCATGCTGGTCGCGCGCACCCTGCCGCCCTATGGCGGGGACACGCTGTTCGCCAACCAGTACCTGGCGTGGGAGACGCTGTCCGACGGGATGCGCCGCCTGCTGGCGCCGCTGCGGGCGGTGAGTTCCTCCGCCAAGGCCGACGTCTCCCGCACCCGCGAGGACCGCATCCGCTCCGACGGCACGGAGGCGGCGCGGCAACCGCTGGAGGCCCTGCACCCGGTGATGCGCACGCATCCCGAGACCGGGCGCCCGGCCCTTTACGTGAACGTCGCCCATACCAGCCGTTTCGAAGGAATGACGGAAGCGGAGAGCGCGCCCTTGCTCGATTTCCTGTTCCGCCACCAGGTGAGGCCGGAATTCACCTGCCGCTTCCGCTGGGCGCCGGGCTCGGTGGCGTTCTGGGACAATCGTTGCGCCCAGCACAATCCGATCAACGACTATCACGGCTTCCGCCGGATCATGCACCGGATCACGCTGGCCGGCGAGCGGCCGCGCTAGCATTTCGATCCCGGCGCGCGGTGCGCTGATCGTTCACCCGGGGCGAGACGCCGGGCCTTTGGTTTCGGTGTCCCGCTCCTGCCCGGCTGCCGCCGGTTTCGCCCGGCCGTGGCGGATGGCGTCATCGGGAAGACCGACGAAATTCGCATGGCTGCCGGGCGCTGCATTCATCCATCAGCCGCGTGCCCCCGGGCAGAAGCCGGCTTCCGCGCCCGCGCCGGCGGATTGCCGCGCGGCCGGCGGCGGGGATTTGCTGACGAACATAACGATCGGTCCATTGATCCAGGTCAATGGCAATGCCGGCCGATTGCGCGATTCCCCGGCGCGCCGGCCTGGAGCCCATCCGGGCCGCGCGGGGCAGGATCAAGGGATGCGGCAGGACGAGCGGAGGCGGGCGTTGTCGGCCGATCGGGCGCTCGCCGCACGACCCGGCGAGGGCGCGGCGTGCCGCATGCGGATCGAACCCAGGGGTGGCCGGGCGGCACACGCCACCTCGCGTCTTCCAGAAGGCGCAGGGATGGCCTGGGCCACGAACGAGGATGGAGCATGATGAAAAAAATCGGCACAATGCTTGGTGCGTTCCTGCTGCTCGCGCCGATCGGCGCGGCCCACGCCGCGGATGCGGCCGCCGGCAAGCAGGTATTCCATTCACAATGCGCAATGTGCCATTCCGACCAGGCGGGCGTGAACAAGATCGGCCCGTCGCTGTTCGGCGTGGTCGGTCGCCACACCGGCTCCGAGCCGGGCTATGACTATTCGGTCGCGAACAAGAACGCCAACATCGTCTGGACCCCGGCCGAGCTGAACCTTTACATCAACCATCCGCAGAAGATCGTGCCGGGAACAAAGATGCCCTATGGCGGCCTGCATAACGCCACCAAGCGGGCCAATCTGATCGCGTTCCTGGCGACGTTGAAGAAATCCAATTCCGTGGCCAGCGCCGCGCCCGGCCCGAAGGCCGGCCGGCCGTCCAACGGGTAAGGCGGCGCCGGCACCTGAATGCGTCGGCACGCCGACAAGGATGCCGATTCGCAACGCGACCTTGGGGCGCGTACGATACCGCCGATCGACTTGATCATGATCGAACCGGTCCCAAGCGGCGTGCGGACCGGGCGAGAGGTGCGGGCTACGCCCGCGCCGGGCCAGAGCCGGTGTCCGGGTTCCCGCCGGGACCCTCGCGGCCAAGCGGTGGCGCAGGCGTTCACGCGATCGCGCTGACGACGACCACCGGTCTGCCTGCTCGGGTCCGGTTGCTTCGGAATGTCGCCCGTGGGCGCGCCCAATACCCGCGCTCGGTTTGACGCGACGACCGAATGAGCGGGCGGACGAACGATCATGCGCCACGTGTCGCTGGCGGCCGGACAAGGGTGTGGATCTGACGCAGCGGTTCGGTCAGCTTCCAGGAACGCGACGCGTACACGAGGTCGAGCTCCCGCTGGACCTGGACGCGCGCTTGCTGAGCATCCTCCGCAAGCAGCCGCAGCCGATCCCGACCTTCGATCGCGTCCAGGCTGCGCGCGGCCAGCGCCGCGTGGCCGTCCATTGCGATCAGGTCCGCCTGCGCCAGCATGGCCCCGATCCGCGCGCCGAGGGCCGTATCGACCCAGGCGGCGCCATGCCGCGCCAGCACCAACGCCCGCGCTGCCTGATGGCATCGCCACACCGCGGCCCGGGGGATGCCGATGCCGGCGGTGGGCTCGATCGCATGCGGTTCATCGCCCAGTTCCACCGGCATGCCGGTCAAGGCGGCCAGATCGCGCTGGCTGGCCACGCGGTAGCGCGGCGAGATCGTCAGCAGATCGGAATCGATAACGCAGTCGATCGTTTCCGGAATACTGAGCGCGGCGAGCGTCCAGAACGCGAGAAAGGCGCGGTACCAGTCCGCAGGATCGGTGTCGGAAAGATGCCGGCGCAAGACTGCGTCCGTTGTCGCGGCGCTGGCATGGGCCGGCAGGATCGGCAGTTGCACGTCAAAGCAGCGAAGCGCCTCCGCAACGCGCGTGTCATCGCGATTATGCGTCAGGACCAACCAGGGCATCGCGAGAAAGTACGGATTGGCGTGCCGGGCGTACTGCCGGCGCGCCGAGCTGAATTGGGCAGCCGGATTCCGCGCGATGACGACGTGCGCCGCATCCGGAAAATTCCGCTGCATCCAACCGACCCGGCCAATCGAGCGGCAGAATTTCAGCACCGCGCGGCCATGGTTCGAGGAGGCGTGGTCGTTCAGCATCGCGATATAGGCGCGCAAGTCCGGCAGATCGGCCGTCGCCTCGGCGAAGAAGTCGGCGACCGCGAAGCCTGGCTCGAACCGCGCGATCCCAGGTCGAGCGTGGCGTAACAAATCCCCATATTCGTGGAAGTAGGCGTGTTCCAGGCTGGGGTGGCCGGATGCCCAGGTATCGGAACTGTAGGATGCCAGGGTGGCGGGGGTGAGCGCGTCGACGATCGGGTTCAGAGGTTCGTAGTATGCCACGACCGACGGCAGAGTGCGGAAGCGTGACCACAGCCATGTTCCAGCGCTGCGCCAACCGGTATGGAGGAAGACGGGCGGCCGCGGTTTCGTCGCGACGGGCGGTACCGCCCGCTTCACGCGGTCGGGCGCAAGGCCAATGGTCGTTGTCAGCATAGCCGCCCTCTGCCACAATCTTCGGCATCATAACCGTCCGCGGTCACACCCGCGTGACCGATTGTAGGTAAGTGTGACGCCCGTCGTCGCCGTTCGGGCGCGCGTGGACCGCGTCGTGGCGTCCCCGCGTCCGGCAGCTCTCCCCGGATCTTTCGCGAAGGACGTGCCGTGGTTGATCCCGGATTGTATTCCGCCTTCGTTCTCGCCGTTGCGCTGTTGATGCTGATGCCAGGCCCCAACGTCGCCCTGATCGTCGCCAACAGCGTCACCCATGGCTGGCGCCACGGGCTGCTGACGGTCGCGGGAACCAGTTCCGCGATGGTCGTGCAGCTGGGCCTGACCTGGCTCGGCATGGCGGCGCTGCTGGGCGCGTTGGGCGGCTGGTTCGCCGCGCTGCGCTGGATCGGGGTCGCCTATCTCGTCTATCTCGGCATCCGGCAGTGGCGCGCCGTGCCGATCGACCTGACGGCCACCGCCCCGCCGGCGGCCTCCGCGCGCGCGGTTTATCTGCGTGGCCTGCTGGTGTCGCTCACCAACCCGAAGACGCTGGCGTTCTATGGCGCGTTCTTCCCGCAGTTCATCCGCCTGGACCGGTCGGTCGGCGCGCAGACCGCGATCCTGGCGGCGACGTTCCTGGGGCTTGCGCTGCTGATCGACGGCGCCTGGGCGATCCTGGCGGCCCGCCTGCGCGGCGTGCTTGCCGCCCGCGGACGCCTGCGCAACCGGGTTTCCGGCGGCGTGCTGGTCGCCGCCGGCGCCGCACTCGCCCTGGCGCGGCAGCGGTAGCAGCCGGCGCGCCGGCCGGATCGCGACGCTAGTGCCGGGCGCCGATCCCGCGCATGAACCGATCGCGGATGCGGGCCGGATCGCGTTCGGTCGTGCTGTCCGGCCGCGCCTGATCGATGCGGCAGGCGATCAGCCACGGCCCGTCCTCGGTCAGGGCGCGGGCGATCATCTCCTCGAAGTCGCCCTCGTCGGCGGCCCAGGCGCTTTTGGCGATCCCGGCGCCGCGGGCGATGGCGGCGATGTCCGCCACCTCCGCCGCGGCGGTCGGCTGCCCGCCGGTGATCTGGTAGGCGCCGTTGTCCCAGATCACGACGATCAGGTTCGCGGCCCGTCGCCCGGCGACGGTTGCCAGCGCGCCGAGCTGCATCAGGATCGATCCGTCGCCTTCGAGCGCCACCACCCGCCGGGCCGGCTGCGCGATGGCGACGCCGAGCGCGATCGGCACGGCAAGCCCCATGCTGCCCAGCATGTAGAAGTTCTGCGGCCGCTGCCCGGCGCCCCAGAGATCGAAGTTGGCGAAGCCGATGCCGCCGATCACGGCTTCGTCGTGATGCAGGCGGGCAACCAGGCGCCGGGTCAGTTCGGCCCGGTTCATGACCTTGGCGTCCTCGCGGCGGGCCGGATGGTTGGATGCGAACGACATGTCCGGGGCCCTTATGCAGCGAACACTTTGCCGCCGGTCAGCAGCGGCGACAGGATGAAGCAGACCGGCGCCTGCGTCGCGACCGCCTGGCGGATCGAGCGATCGAGCACGAACTCCACCTCGTCGGCACGGGTCAGCGTGTGGTGCTCCAGCGCGAGCGAATCGAGCACCGGCCGCATCGTCTTGGCCACCAGCGCCTGGCCGAGGTTGAACTCGCCCAACGTGCCTCGCTCCGAGACCATCATCAGCACCGGGATCTGGAACGGCACCGCGAGCGAGGCGATCACGTTCGGCAGGGTGGCGAACCCCGAGGTCTGCATGAGCAGGATCCCCCGCGTCCCGCCCATCCAGGCGCCGGCGACGATGCCGAGCGCTTCTTCCTCCCGCGTGGTGGCGAAGGCGGTGAAGAACGGATCGGCGTGCACCGCCTCGATCAGCGGGCGCAGCACGTTGTCGGGCACGTAGGTCACCAGCCGAACGTCGTGGCGCTTCAGCACCGCGACGGCGGTTTGGTGCCAGGGGACGGATTCGGGCATGGGACGCTCCTGCACGCGGCCGGCGCGATCGATGCCTCCGGCCGCCACGCACGCGGCGGCCGGGCCCCGGGCGGCGCGCCGTTCGGCCGGGGGGAGCCGGCTTGCGCCGGCGCAGCATGGTTCGTACACAGCACGCATGCCCGACCTGAGCAAGCCCTATGACGTGCTGGTGGCCGGCGGCGGCAACGCAGCCTTGTGCGCAGCGATCACCGCCCGGCAGCACGGCGCCTCCGTCCTGCTGGTGGAACATGCGCCGCGCGCGTTCCGGGGCGGCAACAGCCGCCACACCCGCAACCTGCGCGCGATGCACGAAACGCCCATGGCCCCGCTGACCGACGCGTATGGGGAAGACGAATACTGGGACGACCTGAAACGAGTGACCGGCGGCAACACCGACGAGCATCTGGCGCGCATGACGATCCGCGCCTCCTCCGGCGTGTTCGGCTGGATGCGGCAGTCGGGCGTGCAGTTCCAGCCGTCCTTGACAGGCACGCTGAACCTCTCGCGCACCAACGCCTTCTTCCTCGGCGGCGGCAAGGCGCTGGTGAACGCGTACTACCTGACGGCCGAGCGGCTGGGCGTCGATATTCTGTACGACAGCGAAGTGATGGCGCTGCGGCTGGAAGACGGTGCCGTACGCCGGGCCGAGATCACCCACAAGGGGTTCCCCTGCACCGTCACCGCGCGCTGCGTGGTGGCCGCGTCCGGGGGGTTCCAGGCCAACCTGGACTGGATGCGGCAGTATTGGGGCGACGCAGTCGATAACTTCGTCATCCGCGGCACGCCGTTCAACCGCGGACGGCTGCTCCGCAACCTGCTCGACCAGAAAGTCGCCGCGGTCGGCGATCCCACCCAGTGCCACGCCGTGGCGCTGGATGCGCGGGCGCCGAAATTCGACGGCGGCATCACCACCCGCCTCGACAGCGTGCCGTTCAGCATCGTCGTCAACCGCGACGGCGAGCGCTTCTATGACGAGGGCGAGGATGTCTGGCCGAAGCGCTACGCCATCTGGGGCCGGCTGATCGCGCAGCAGCCGGGGCAGATCGCCTACTCGGTCTGCGACGCGAAATCGGTGCCGCTGTTCATGCCCTCGGTCTATCCCGCGGTGGTGGCGGACAATCTCGGCGAACTGGCCGAGAAGCTCGGCCTCGATCCGGTCAAGCTGCGTGCCACCGTGGCGCGCTACAACCAGGCGGTGCGGGCCGATGGCGGCAAGGCCAGGTTCGACAACACGAAGCTGGACGGCTGCGCGACCGAGGGCCTCGATCCGCCGAAAACCAACTGGGCGCGCGCGATCGACACGCCGCCCTTCACCGGCTACCCGCTGCGGCCCGGGATCACCTTCACCTATCTGGGCGTGCGGGTGAACGACCGTGCCCAGGTGCTGCTGGAGGATGGGCGCCCGGCGGCCAACCTCTATGCCTCGGGCGAGATCATGGCGGGAAACATCCTCGGGCGCGGCTACCTGGCCGGGTTCGGCATGACGATCGGCACGGTGTTCGGCCGCATCGCGGGAGAAGAGGCGGCACGGCATGCAAGAAACTGACGCGCTCCGCGAGGCGCGGCACGAGATCGAGGTCTGCAACGCCTGCCGCTACTGCGAAGGCTTCTGCGCCGTGTTCCCGGCGGTGAACCTGCGGCGGGAGTTTTCGGCCGGCGACCTGAGCTACCTCGCCAATCTCTGCCACAACTGCCGCGGCTGCTATTACGCCTGCCAATACGCGCCGCCGCACGAATGGGGCATCAACATCCCCCGCAGCCTGGCGCTGGTGCGGGCGCAGAGCTATTCCGAATACGCATGGCCGCCGAAGCTGGCCCGCGCGTTCGAGCGCAACGGCGTCGTGCTGGCCGGGGCGATCGCGGCCGGATTGGTGGTGATGCTGCTGCTCACCATCGGCCTGGTGCCCGACGCGCGGCTGTATGCCGCGCATCCGGTGGTGCCGGGGGCGTTCTACCAGGTGATCCCGCTCTGGATGATGCAGGTGGTCGGCCTGGCGACCTTCGGGTTTTCGCTGGTGGCGCTGGGGCAGGGGGCGCTGCGGTTCTGGCGCGACGCCGGCGGGCGGGGGAAGATCACCGTCCGCGCGGTCCTGGCGGCGCTGCACGACGTTGCCACCCTGAAGAACCTGGGCGGCGGCGGCGGCGGCTGCAACGACAATTCCGAGCGGTTCTCGATGCGCCGCCGGCGGCTGCACCATGCGATGATGTACGGGTTCCTGCTGTGCTTCGCGGCGACCTGCACCGGATTCGTCTACGACAGCTTCCTTGGCTGGGCGGCGCCCTATCCGTTCTTCAGCGTGCCGGTGCTGCTGGGCACCTTGGGCGGGATCGGGCTGCTGGCCGGCACTGGCGGGTTGTTCGCGATGAAACTGGTGGACGATCCGGGGCCGGCGCCGCGCGAGTTGCTGGGGGCCGACGTGGCGCTGCTCGGCCTGCTGTTCTTCGCCGCGCTGACCGGGCTTGCCTTGCTGGCGCTGCGCGGCACCGGGGCGATGGGGATCGCGCTCGCGGTGCATCTCGGGGTGATCCTGGCGCTGTTCGTGACCCTGCCGTACAGCAAGATGGTGCATGGGGTGTATCGCGGCGCGGCGCTGCTGCGGGCGGCGATCGAGAAGCGGGCCGGGGTGGGGTGATCCGCCCGCCGCGGCGCGGCGCTGCGGCCCGCCGGGCCATCGGGGCGGGATGCATGTTGCGTTATAGCAACGATAACGCCGCACGCCGGCCCGGCCGGACCTAACAGCGAAAAAGCGCTGGCCGGCTGCCCTGCGGGCCGTGGCGGCGGACCGCCGCGTGCCGGGCTTGCCGTTCCGCGCGCTGCCGGCGCCGGCGTTGGCGGGCGATGTCCGCCACGCCCTCCGCCGTGCGGGCGGAGGGCGGCGGGGCGTGGGGCGGCGTGATGCCGAACATCCGGCACAGCGGGCGCAGCACGCGCCACAGGCGCGGCGCCGCGGCCAGCAGCTCCGTCATCTCCGGCTGCGCCAGGAGATAGGCGAATTCGATGCCGAACGGCACCGCTTGCGGCGACATCCGCACCAGCCAGCCGTGGCCCGTGGGCAGGAGCCGGCGCGGCGCGGGGGGCAAGTGCGGGGCCGCCCATTCGGGATGCGGGTCGGGATGCGGGTCGGACCCGGCGGGGGCGGGTCGGGCGGCGGGTGGCGCCGGGCGGCGCGGCGGCACCACCGGCTTGGCGGCGATGGCGGTGAAGCGCTCGGCGGCTTCGGTCAGGCGGTTCCACAGCCGGGCGACGATGTTCATCAGCGCCGCGTTGTGCTCGGCCTGGCTGCCCATCGCTTCGCGCAGCCCGGCGATGAAGCGGGCGAAGCGCTCGGCCAGCGGCCAGGCGGCGGAGGTCGGGAGGGTGGGGGAAGCGGCGGTCACGGCCGCGATAAGAACACAAACCTAGGAATATTGTCAAGGGATGGTGCGGCGGCAGGGCGACGAGCCGGGCAGTCAGCGCGGCCTGCTGTTGTGTCGGCTTGTCGGTAAAGGTGCTGTTCACGCCTGGCAGGCCTGCCCCGAAGGACGGCTCGATAGCGGCGACCTTGGCTGCATCCGCTTTTTCGACGGCGTCGAACTGTTTCTGGAACCGCGCTTTCCGCTGATCGAGCGAGAACGCCATCTGCTGCGCCATGGCAGAGGCGCTGCGGGACTTCCCGCTCAGCCCGAAGCGCCGCCCCTGGCCAGATCGCGCGCGGCGGCGATCACCGCCTCGGCGGGCAGATCGGCCAGCGCCGGCGCGCGCCGTACCGCCACGCGCCGGCCACGTGGCGCGCATAGGGCGGGGTCGGAGGCGGCGGAAAACAGCGTCAGCGCCGGGCAGCCCACCGCCGCCAGCAGATGCATCGGCCCGGTATCGTTGCCGACGGCCAGCACGGCGCCGCGGCCGAGGCTTCCCAGCTCATCCAGGCTGGTCTGCCCGGTGAGGTTGAAAACGCCGGGCAGTGCCGTGGCGATGGCGCGGGACGCCTCGGCCTCCACCGCCGTGCCGATCAGCACCGGGGCGATCCCCTCGGCCAGCAGCGCCTGGGCCAGGGCGCGGAAATGCGCCACCGGCCAGCGCTTGTCGGGGCGATGGGCGGAGGCGCCGGGCACCAGCAGGGCATAGCGCGGGGGCAGGGCGAAGCGCGCCGCCGCGGCCCGGCACCAGTCGAGATTGCCGGCCACCGGTTCCAGCCCGGCCTGGCGCAGCTGGCCTGCCAGCCGGTCCATGTCGTGCAGGAGATTGCGCCGCGGATCGCGATCGGGATGCGAGGCGCCAGGGGCGATGCCCGACCATTCCGGCTGGCGTCCGGCGAAGAACAGCCGGTAGCGCCCGCTGCGCCCGGAGGTCTGCAGATCGTAGACGCGCGCGAAGCGGGCGGCGCGCAGGCTGCGGATCAGCCGCCATTGCGCGCCGAGCTGCCACCACGGCGCGCGCGGATCGGTCAGGATGCGGTCGAACCAGGGCGCGCGCGCCAGCCAGCTGGCGAAGGCGGGCATGGTCAGCAACGTGATCTCCGCCCCGGCATGATGGGTGCGGATGGTGGCGAAGGCATCGCGGGCGAGGACGACATTGCCGAGCGCGCCGAGCTTGAGGACCAGCACCCGGGGGCGGGCGGTCATGCGCCCGGCTTGGTCGCGATATACAGCCATTCGTCGCGCAGCAGGCCGAACTCCACCTCGCGCTCCGGCGGCAGGCGGAAAATCTCCGTCCTGAACCCGCAGGCTTCCAGCCGGTCGGCGAAATCCAGGCCGTAATAGCGGACATGGTCGGGGGCGGAGAAATGCGCCGCCCGCGCCACCGCCCTGGTGATGGCGGGATTTTCGTAGGTTTCCCGCCGCGTCGGGTTGATCGGCACGCTGAACACGCCGATGCCGCCCGGTTTCAGCATGCGAAACAACTCGGCCATCGCGGCCCGGTCGTCGGGAATATGCTCCAGCACGTGATGCGCCATGACGATGTCGTAGCCGGCATCGGGCAGGGGGATCTTGGTGATGTCGACCTGATGCGTCACGCCCTTCTGCAACAGGTCGGCGGTTTCATAGAGGGGCTGGCCGGCCATGCGCCGCTGCCAGACCTTCTCGGGTGCGAAATGCAAGATGCGCTTGCCGGCGAAGCGATCGGCCCCGCCCTCGGTGATCCAGAGCTCGGTCAGGCGGTGGCGCTCGCGCGAGCCGCAGCCGGGGCAGCGCGCATCCCAGCGCGGCGGATGGCCGACCGAGATGAACACCCCGCGATAATCGCAGATCGGGCAGTGGCGCGGCAGGCGCGGGGAGGAGAACTGGCCGCGATCGCGCCACCAGGCGCGCAGCAGGCGCAGCGTCAGGCGAAGGCCCTCGGGCGGCGGCGGGCGGCGCGGGGCGGGTGCGGCCATGAAAGCGCGGCATATCAGCCCCGCCCCGGTGCCGGCAAGAACCAGCGCCGTTGGGTAGTGACGCAATTCAAAATCGCGTCGCTACCCTGCCGCGTACCGTGCCCCGGAATGGATTCTGGCTTTCGGCGTTCGGCGGCGAGGCGCCGGCGGCACGCAGAACAAGCCTGCCGGCACCGCCGGCGTCTGCCGCCGCCGCTGCCTGCCACGCTACGGCGCGCCACCACCCGCGCGCGTTCCCCGGCCGCAACGCCCGGCCGGGACGCACCATCAGCCCGCGCGGCGCGGCCCGCGCCTATTCCGCCGCCGCGAACCCGCGGATCCGCGCAAACCGCGCGCGGTAAACCGGCCACACCTCGGGGTTGATCAGCCGCGGCGGGCGCTTGCCGTCCAGGATCTCCAGCATCTGCTCGGCCGCATACCGGCCCATCTCGCGCCGGGATTCATGCGTCACCCCGGCGGTGTGCGGGCTGGCCAGGACGTTGTCGAACCGCAGCAGCGGGTGGTCCGGCTCCGGCGGCTCCTTCGCCCACACGTCCAGCCCGGCGCCGGCGATGCGCTTCGCCGCCAGCGCCTCGGCCAGCGCCGCCTCGTCGTGGATGCCGCCGCGGGCGGTGGTGATGAAGTAGGCGTCGGGGCGCATCAGCGCATATTCCCGCGCGCCGATCATCCCCAGCGTCTCCTGGTTGCGCGGGCAATTGACCGACACGTAGTGCGACAGGGACATGACCTCGTCCAGGCTTGCCTTCTCGGCGCCGCGGGCGGCCATCTGCGCCGCATCCACATAGGGGTCGTAGGCGAGCACCCGCATGCGGAACAGGCCGGTGCACAGTTCGGCCACCCGGGACCCGACATTGCCGAGGCCGATGATGCCGACCGTCCGCCCCAGGATGTCGTGGCCCATGAAGCCGGCGCGGGGGATGTCGGGCTTGCTGCGCATGAAGCGGTCGGTTTCCCCGATGCGCTTGGACAGCGCGAGCATCAGCCCCAGCACGTGCTCGGCGACGCCTTCCTTGTTGCCGCCGGACTGGTTCACCACCACGACCCCGGCCGCGGTGCAGGCGGCGACATCGACGGTGTCGAAGCCGGCGCCGTTGGAGGAGATGGCGAGCAGGTTCGGCGCCTGGGCGAGCAGCGCGGCGGTGCCGTGGAAGTGCAGCGCCAGTTCGTCCCGCGTCGCGCCGATCTGGTATGCGTGGGCCTGGGCCAGCACCGGCTCGATCTCGGCCGCGGCGCTGTCGTTGTGCAGCCTGTCGAGATGGATGTCCGGCCGACGCCCGAGGATTTCCAGGAAAACCGGGTGGGAAACGGCGTTGACGTAGAACACGCGGCTGGTGTTCGGGGCCATGCGGCACCTCCTGGACGTTCGGCGGGAAGGAGCGGGCTTTAGCCCTGGCCGGCTGGCCCGGCAACCGCCCGCCGGAGCGCGCCGGCACCGGTGCACCCGGGGGCGGATCGGCGCGGCGAATCGGGACCGTTCCGCCGCTTGACTCCGCCGGAGCCGGCCACTAGGTTCCGCCCCCTCGGCCGGACCCCGGTGTCATCGGGCGGTCGTCGTCTTCGCAGGCAGAAGCCCCGCCCGCGGCGCCGTCCTCGGATTTCGTGTCCCGGGGACTCAGGCCGCGGGTCAGTGTTTCAACCCGCCCGCGTGGGGTATCGCCCCATGCCCGCGGGCTTCGCCCGTGGACGATGGTCGCCTTCCGCGGGAACGATCGAGCGAACTGACAGAGACGAGACAGAGGTCCATGCCGACCATCAACCAGCTCATCGCCCATGGGCGCGAACCGCAGAAGGGCCGCAACACGGTTCCCGCTCTGCAGGGCTGCCCGCAGAAGCGTGGGGTTTGCACCCGCGTCTACACCACCACGCCGAAGAAGCCGAACTCGGCTCTGCGCAAGGTGGCCAAGGTGCGGCTGACCAACGGCTATGAGGTCGTGAGCTATATCCCGGGCGAAGGCCACAACCTGCAGGAGCACTCGGTGGTGCTGATCCGCGGTGGCCGCGTGAAGG
>JAGWSV010000191.1 GCA_028869315.1 Rhodospirillales bacterium | reverse complement strand
GGTGCGGCTGGCCGACGCGCCCCCCCTGCCCGCCGCGCGCCCCGGCTTCAGCCTGCGCCGCCTGCTGGGCCGGGCGGCATGAGGCGCGCGGTGCCCCCCCGCAGGGACGCAAGGCCATGAGCGGGGTGATCTCGCTCCCCAGCTTCGGCCGCCGCCCGCCCGAGGACGCCGCCGCGACGCAGGCGCCGCGCGGCCGGGTGATGTCACCGCCGCCGCCCGCCGCCCCGCCGGAGGCGATCGCGGAATTGCGGGCGCAATGCCTGGCGCGGCTGGAACCCGCCGCGGTCGCTGCCCTGCCGGCGGAACGGCTGCGCCCGGAGGTGGAGCGCCTGCTGTCCGACATCGCCACCGAGCGGAGGCTGCAGCTCAACGCGCGCGAGCAGCGGGCGCTCGCCGCCGAACTGGTGGCGGACATGCTGGGCCTCGGCCCGCTGGAGACCCTGCTGGCCGACGACGCCATCGCCGACATCATGGTGAACGGCCCGCATCGCGTGTTCGTCGAGCGCGGCGGCAAGGTGAGCCTGTCGGACGTGCGGTTCCGCGACGCCAGCCACCTGGTCGCGATCTGCCAGCGGATCGCCGCCGCGGTCGGCCGCCGGGTCGACGAATCGAGCCCGATGGTCGATGCCCGTCTCCGGGACGGCTCGCGGGTCAACATCGTGCTGCCGCCGCTGGCGCTGGACGGTCCCTGCGTCTCGATCCGCAAATTCGGCAGGAAGGCGATCGATTTCGCCCGGCTGATCGGCTTCGGCGCCTTGACCGAGCCGGTGGCGCAGGTGCTGCAGATCGCCGCCCGCACCCGGCTGAACGTCGTCATCTCGGGCGGCACCGGGTCGGGCAAGACCACCCTGATGAACGCGATGTCCCGGCTGATCGACCACGGGGAGCGCATCATCACCGTGGAGGACGCCGCCGAGCTGCAACTGCAACAACCGCACGTGGTCCGGCTGGAGACCCGCCCGCCCAGCCTGGAGGGCAAGGGCGAGATCACCCAGCGCGACCTCGTGCGCAACGCGCTGCGCATGCGCCCCGACCGCATCATCATCGGCGAGGTGCGCGGCGCCGAAGCGTTCGACATGCTGCAGGCGATGAACACCGGGCATGACGGCAGCATGTCCACGATCCACGCCAACACCGCCCGCGACGCGCTGACCCGCATCGAGAACATGGTGCAGATGGGCAACATGGGCCTGCCCGCCGCCGCCATCCGCACCCAGATCGTGAGCGCCATCGACCTCATCGTGCAGGTGGAACGCCAACGCGACGGCGGCCGGCGGATCGTGCAGGTCACCGAGGTCTGCGGGATGGAGGGCGACATCGTCATCATGAACGACGTGTTCCGCCTGGAGACGCTGGGCGAACGCCCGGACGGCCGCCTTTCCGGCCGCTACGTCGCCAGCCTCGCCCGCCCGGGCTTCAGCGAACGCCTCGCCTATTTCAACCTCGTCGAGCCATGGATGGCGGCCCTCGCGGCGGCCGGGGCGGCGAAGCCATGAGCCGGATCGTGCTGCCCGGCCTTGCCGCGCCCCTCAGCGCGCCGATCGGGGCCGCCTTGCTGCTGCTCCTGCTCGCCGTGCTGGCGCTGGCGGCGCTGGCGCTCTCGGGGGTGCTCGCGTCGCGGGCACAACAGGACCGGCGCCGCACCGACGACCGGCTGGCACAGGTGGCGGACCCGCTGGCACGGCTGCGCGAACGCCGCAGCGTCAGCATCGCCCGCGCCGGCACGGGCGATCGGAAGACGCCGCTCCGCCGGCGCCTGGGGGCGCTGATCGGCTTCGATCCCGCCAAGGCCGACCGCTATCCGTTGCGCTGGTGGGTGGTGCTGGCGGCCGCCCTGGCGCTCGCGCGGATCGGGGCCGGTCTCGCGGCGGGCGTGCTCGGCGCCTGGTCCTGGAGCGCCGTGCCGGTGGCCACGGTCGCGCTGAGCCGCTTCTTCTTCGGCGCGGCAGACGGGCGCTACCGGCAGACCTTGCTGGAACAACTGCCCGACGCGCTGGCCATGATCGTGCGCGCCGTGCGGGTGGGCATCCCGGTGACCGAAGCCATCCGCGCCGTCGCGCAGGAAGCCCAGGCCCCGACGGCAGCCGAGTTCGCCCGCCTCTACGATTCGGTGCTGATCGGCGTGCCGCTGGAACAGGGGCTGCGCGCGCTGGGACAGCGCAGCGGGCTGGGCGAATACCGGTTCTTCGCCACCGCGATCGCCTTGCAGGCGCAGACCGGCGGCGCGTTGACCGAGGTGCTGGAAAACCTCGCCGACGTCGTCCGCAAGCGGGTGGCGCTGCAAAGCCGGGGCCGCGCCCTGTCGTCGGAAGCACGCACCAGCGCGCTGGTGCTGGCGGTCCTGCCGCTGGCGACCGGCGGGATGATCGCGGTGCTCGATCCCGGCTACATGGCGGTGCTGTTCACCACGCCGACCGGCCACACGCTGTTCGGGGCGGCCGCGCTGTCGCTCGCCATCGGGGTCGGCGCGATGCGGCTGATCATCCAGAAGACCCTGGCCTGACGCGGGGCACGGGGCAGCATGAACCCGACCCTGCTCGCGCTCGCGGCGATCGGCTGGCTGGCGGTCGCCGGCGGCGGCGCCGTGCTCGCGCTGACCGCGGCGCGCCAGCGGAAAGTGCGACTGCGCCTGGAGGCGGCGCGTGGGCGGATGGTTGCGGCGCAGCCCGGCGCGGCCGACGGGGTGCACGCGCTGCCGGCACGCCTGGTGGCCGGGCTTGGCCACCTGATCGCACGCAGCGGCGTGCTGCCGGGGCGCACCCTGAACGAGCTGGAACAAACGCTCACCGCCGCCGGGCTGCGCGGGGCCAACGGGCTCGCGGTGTTCGTCGGCGCCAAGATCATGCTTTTCATCGGCCTGCCGATGCTGGCATTCGTTGCGCTTCACGCCACATCGGCGCACCCGCCTGCACAGTACATGATGATGGGCGGGGCCGCGCTGGTCGGGCTGCTGGCGCCCGACTACACGGTCAGGCAGGTCCGCGCCCGCCATCTCGCGGCGTTGCAGCGCGGGCTGCCGGATGCGCTCGACCTGATGGTGATCTGCGCGCAAGCCGGGCTGGGGCTGGAAACCGCGATCGCCCGCGTTGCCGAGGAGGTCCACGCCGCGCACCCGGCCATCGCGCGGGAGTTCGAGGCCACGTCGCGCGAATTGCAGATCACCGCCGAAAGCCGGCTGGCGCTGGAAAGCCTGGCGCGGCGCACCGGGCTCGACAGCGTCAAGCGGTTCGCGGCCACGCTCACCCAAAGCCTGCACTACGGCACGCCCCTGGTGACGGCGCTGCGCACCCTGTCGGGCGAGCTGCGCCAGGAGGCGCTGACCCGGTTCGAGGAGCGCGCCGCCCGCCTGCCGGTCATGCTGACCCTGCCGATGGTCGTCTTCATCCTGCCTTGCGTGTTCATCGTCGTCGGCGGGCCGGCCGTGCTGCGCATCATGGCGGCGCTGCACCATGCGTGAAACGGAGAACGAATGATGTCCCTGTTGCGCGTCCCGCTGCGATCGTTCGCATCGGCGGGCCTGCTCGGCGGAATGCTCGCCGGGCTGCTGGGGGGCTGTGCCGCGCACCCGCCCTCGGCCGCCCGTCACCCGGCTGCGACCGGGGCCACGCGCATGCGGCTGGGGCGCCTGCTGCTGCGTTCCGACCCGCCGGGGGCGGCCGCGCAATTCCGCGCGGTGCTGGCCGCGCAGCCGGGAAACGCGGCGGCGCTGAACGACCTCGGGATCGCCCGGGACCTGGGCGGGCAGCATGCGGCGGCACAAGCCGCCTATCGGGCGGCCTTGGCGGCGCAGCCCGGGCTGCGCGCCGCGCAGGTGAACCTCGCGCTCTCGCTGGCGCTCAGCGGCAAGGCCGCGGAAGGGGTGCGGATGCTGCGCCCGATCGCCACCGCCGATGCGCCGCCGCGGATCCGCCAGGACCTTGCCGCGGCCATCGCCATGGCGGGCCATCGCGCCGCCGCCGCCGCGATGCTGGCCGGCGGCATGCCGGCCGACCAGGCCGCGGCGGCGGCGCGGGCCTATGCGGCGCTCGGCGCCGCTCCGCCGTCCGGGCAGCCCGATCCGGCCCGTGCGCGCAAGGCCGGCACCTGATCCGCCGCCGCCTGGGCCCCGGGCAGTTCGATCGTCAGCATCAGCGCGCTCAGCGCCTTGCCGTGCGGATCGATGCGCAGCGACCGCGTCACGCCGCCGCCCAGCACCCCTTCGATCACGAAATTCAGCGCCCGCAGCTTCGGTAGTTCGTAGCGCCGCACCGGCCCTGCGGTCAGGTGGCGGAAGGCGGCCAGCACACGCTCCGCCGTCAGGTCCGCCCGCAGCGCCGCCCACCCCGCGTCGGAATACGCGGTCACCGAAATGTTCGAGGTGTTTCCCTTGTCGCCCGCACGGGCGTGGGCGAGGTCGTACACTCTCATCGGCCGCCCTCCAGCAGGATCTCCGGACGCACCAGGGTGCGGTCGAGCAGCACGGATTTCACCGCCAGCACCTCCCGCGCGCCAAGGTTGACGCCGCCGCCGGCCATGCCGGGGCCCTGCATGTGCAGGGCGCGCACCTCCGCCCCGACGGCCTCGGCCGCCCGGCGGTTGTCGGCGCGCGCGGCGACGCGCAGCCGCACCTCGTAGGGCTCCGGCTTCGGGCGCCCGTCGTCGCCGTGCAGGCTGGTCATGCCGATCAGGTCGCAGCGCAGCTCGGAATAGGCGAAGCCGCGGCGGCGCAGGCGCTCGCGCACCACCTCGCCCGCCAGGCGGGCCCGCGCCACGGCGTTGGGTCCCGCGTAGCCCATCTCGCCGGCGCCGACATACCCGTCGAAATACCCGACCACGACCTTGTATGTCGGGGTGCGCGGCCGCGCGGCGGCGCCGAGGACGGCGACCCGATCCGTCGCCTCCTGGCGGAACGACACGCCGGTGATGTCGAGCACGCAATCGGGCGTGATGTAGGCGGCCGGATCGTGGATCTCGTACAGGATCTGCTCGGTGCAGGTCGCCTGGTCGAGCCGCCCGCCGGACCCCGGGGTCTTGCCGAGCGTGATCGCCCCCGCCGCATCGACATCGACGAACGGGTAGCCGAGACCGGCCAGATCCTCGACGTCCTTCATCCCCGGATCGGCGAAGCATCCGCCGGTCAACTGGCCGGTGCATTCGAGCAGGTGCCCCGCGAGAGTGCCCGCCGCCAGCCGCGCCCAGTCGTCATAGTCCCAGCCGAAGGCGTGCAGCATCGGGCCAAGGAACAGCGACGGGTCGGCGACCCGCCCGGTGATGACGACCTCCGCGCCGGTGGCGAGCCCGGCGGCCACCACGTCCGCCCCCAGATAGGCGTTGGCGGAGGCCATGCGGGGCAGGATCGACTCGAGCGGCGTGCCGTCTTCCAGGATCGGCAGGCCGGGCAGGCCGCGCACGGTCTCGGTCACGTCGTCGCCCAGCACCACGGCGCAGGCGACGTCCTTGCAGCCCCAGCCAGGCGCCGCATCGAGCACGGCGCGCGCCGCGCCGCGCGGATTCGCCGCGCCCATGTTGGAAACGATGCGTACGCCGCGCGCCAGCGCCGGCGGCAGGATCGCCTCCATGCGTTCCAGCAGGCTTGGCGTGTAGCCGCGCGCCGGGTTGCGCGCGCGGTCGAGCGATTCGCGCGCGATGGTGCGCTCGGCCAGGCATTCGCAACAGATGTAGTCGAGATCGCCGCGTTCGATCAGTTCGACCGCGGGGGGAATCCGATCGTCCGACATGCCGCAGCCGGCGCCGATGCGGATCACGGACGCGGCGGGCATGGGCGCCTCCTTGCGCACGATGGCTTCCGGTTCATGCGATCACGATGTCGTGTGCGATTTTATGGAGGAATGACGTCAGTCGCACGGTGGAATCTCCCGAAGGTGAAAACATGCAGACATCAAGCCGGCACCGACGAGGGTCGGTGAGAACGCCGGACGTCACCCACACAGCAGAACCCGACGAGGGGGGCCGCTCTCATGTCCCGCACCATCCGTTCCGCGCACGGCACCGTGTCCAGCACCATCGATTCCGGGAAGGTCCGGCTCGATGCCTTCGCGCCGGCCTTGCCGACCCGCACCGCCTAGGCCGTCGCCCGGGGCCGCCGCCGCACCTCCGCGCGGACATGCCGGAAATTCAAGGTCGCCGGATCCGCCACCACCGGCCCCGGCGCGATCGCCACGATCACCTGGCGCGCGACAGGACCGAAATCGGCACGGAAATG
>JAGWSV010000005.1 GCA_028869315.1 Rhodospirillales bacterium | reverse complement strand
GACGCAAGCAAAAAGAACTCCCGAGCCCGGCAGGAGAGGCGATGGGACGGCGGGTCGAGAACCGGCGCCCGGAGCAGCCCAAGGCGATCAATTTGCACCATCGGATCGGTCGCCCGAGGCCTCCGGCTTCGGCGCGTCCCGCTAGCCGCGTGCCGCCCGCGCCTCCGCCAGCAGGCAAAGCGCCTCGAACAGCACCGACGCGCCGTTGAACGCCGTCAGGTCACCCACGTCGAAGGGCGGCGCCACCTCCACGAGGTCGGCGCCGACGAAATCGAGCCCCCGCAGCGCGCGCAACAGCCGCAGCGCCTCGCGCATCCGGATGCCGCCCGCCTCCGGCGTGCCGGTGCCCGGCGCCTCCGCCGGATCGAGGCTGTCGATGTCGAACGAGAGATAGGCCGGCCCCGGCCCGACCACCCGCCGCGCTTCGTCCGCCGCCGCGCGCCAGCCGATGTCGTCGAACTCGTCGATCCCGATCACCCGCATCCCGCTCTGCTGGCTGAAGCCCCACATGTCGGGGTCGTTCGTGGTGCCGCGGATGCCGATCTGCACCACCCGGGCGGGATCGAGCAGCCCTTCCTCCACCGCGCGGCGGAACGGCGCGCCGTGGTGGAAGCGCGATCCCATGTAGTCGTCCCCGGTGTCGCAATGCGCGTCCACATGCACCATGCCGACCGGCCGCGCCGCGCCGACCGCGCGCAGGATCGGCAGGCTGACCGAGTGGTCGCCGCCGACCGAAAGCGGCACCACGCCGGCCGCCACCACGGCGCGGTAGAAGCCGGCGATTTCGTCCAGCGCCGCTTCAAGCTGGTACGGAAACTCGATCCAGCAATCGCCGAGGTCGCGCACCCGCGCGCCCGCGAACGGCGCCACGCCGGTGACGCCGTTGTATCGCCGCAACAACGCCGATTGGGCCCGCACCGCGCGCGGCCCGTGCCGGGCGCCGGAGCGGTGCGTCACCCCGCCGTCGAACGGCACGCCGATGATCCCGATATCCACCTCGTCCAGCGCTTCGGTGTGCGGGGTGCGGAAGAAGGTCGGGATGCCGGTGTGGCGCGGCTGCGCCTGCGTGTCGGCCAGGTCGTGGTAGCGCACGGGCGGCTTCAGCGGCATCGGGTCGTCTCCTCCGTGTAGGTCACCTGCCGGGCGCCGGCCGCGGCGAAGGCAGCCGCCACCTCGGGGTCGCACAGCGCGTCCAGTTCGGCGACGTGCTCGTAGCGCGGCATCAGCTTTGCCAGCGGCGCGTCCTGGCGGCTGGCGGGGTGGAAATAGACCTCGCTCAGCCCGTTCGGCAGCAGCGGCGCCAGGCTGCGCATGCGCGTCGCCGTCATGTGCCCGCTCCAGGCGATGCCGAAGCAGTGGTCGGGCACCGTCATCCCGGCGCGGCGGGCCTGCGCGCGCAGGAGGCCGGACCAGCGGTACAGCGCGCGGTCGCCAAAACCGGTCCGGACGCCGGCGGCGTGCAGGACCGCCGGCGGTTCGGCCGGGACGCGGATCGCCCGCAGCCCGAATTCCTGGCCGATATCGCACATCAGCCGCCCCACGGTCGGATGCAGGTGCATGTGCTTGTGGGCATCGGCGTGGTCCAGAGCGAGGCCGGTGGCGGCGAAGGCGGCGAACTGGGCGCGGATCTCGGCCGCCAGCTGGCGCCGGACCCGCGGATGGAACGCATAGCGCAGGCCCAGCCGAAGCTGGTCCGACGGGAACTGCCCCGCCGTATCGACGAGGTCGGGGATCGCGGCGGGCGGCAGCACCGCCGGTCCCTCGATGACGACGAGATGCAGCCCGACCCGCAAGGCGGGCAGGGCGCGCGCGCGGCGCACCGCGTCGGCCGCTTCCGGCGCCGCCACCATCAGGCTGGCGGCGCCGAGGATACCCTCGCGATGCGCCCGCTCGACGGCTTCGTTCACCGCCGGCGAAAGGCCGAAATCGTCGGCGCAGAAAATCACCCGCCGGCGGGCCGATGCCGCGGCCGGGGGGCGCGAGCCGGGCGGAACCGTCCCGCAATCGGCTGCCATGACCGGTGTCGAGTCCGCCATCGGGGCGGCCGTCACCCCCCCGCCGCCGTCCGCGCCCGCTCCCGGTTCGTCTCGCGCGCGGCGGATTCGCGCTGCTCGTAGGCATCGACGATGCGCGCCACCAGCGGGTGGCGCACCACGTCGTGGGTGCCGAAACGGACCACCCGGATGCCGGGAACGCCTTCCAGGGTCTCCAGCGCGTCGCGCAGGCCGGAGTTCGTCCCGCCCGGCAGGTCCACCTGCGACAGATCGCCGGTGATCACCATGCGGGTGCCTTCGCCCATGCGGGTAAGGAACATCTTCATCTGCACGGCGGTCGTGTTCTGCGCTTCGTCGAGGATCACATAGGCATGCGCGAGCGTGCGTCCGCGCATGAAGGCCAGCGGCGCCACCTCGATCTCGCCGTTGCCCATCCGGCGGATCACCTGCTCGCCGGGCAGCATGTCGTGCAGCGCGTCGTAGAGCGGGCGCAGATAGGGATCGATCTTCTCCTTCATGTCGCCAGGAAGGAAGCCGAGCCGTTCGCCGGCTTCCACCGCCGGGCGGGAGAGCACGATGCGGTCGACCTTGCCCTCCAGCAGCATCGCCACCGCCTGCGCGACGGCGAGGTAGGTCTTGCCGGTGCCGGCGGGGCCGATGGCGAACACCATCTCGGCCGCGGCGAGCGCGTCGATATAGGCGGCCTGGCCGGAGCTGCGCGGCCCCACCGCGCCGCGCCGGGTGCGGATCGCCGGCAGGTCGGACAGCGGCAGACGCGGATCGGCCTCGTTATCCGCCAGCCGGATCGCCGCGTCGACCTCCGGCCGGCCGACGCTCTCGCCGCGCTCCAGCCGCCGCCACAGGCCTTCCAGCGCCGCCTGCGCGCTGTCCACCCGCGCCGGATCGCCGGCGATCGCCACCCGATTGCCGCGGCACGACAGCCGCACCCCCAGCGCCTGCTCGATCCGCACCAGGTGGCGGTCGTGATCCCCGAGTAGCATCGGCAGCAGCGTGTTGTCGCCGAACTGCAAGGTGACGGCCTTGCCTTCGGTCGCGGCGGCAGGGGAACGGGGCGGGATGGCGGGGACCGCGGTGGCGTGGCTCAAGCTGCGTCTCGCTCCTGCATGACGGCCGAAAGGGAATTGGGGAGGGCGGCGGCGATCGTCACCGGGACCTCGGTGCCGATCAGGTCCGTGCCGGCGGCAAAATGCACCGGTTGCAGCCAGGGGGAGCGGCCGGCGACCTGGCCGGGATGGCGGCCGGTCCCGGTCACCAGCACCGGCACGGTGCGGCCGACGCAGGCGGCGTTGAAGCGGGCCTGCTGGGTCCGCAACAGGGCCTGCAATTCGGCCAGGCGTCGGTCCTTGTCGGCTTCCGCCACCTGGTCGGGCGCGCTGGCGGCGGGGGTGCCGGGACGGGCGGAATACTTGAAGCTGAACGCCTGCGCGAAGCCGATGTCGCGCACCAGCGCCATCGTCGCCGCGAAATCCGCCTCGGTCTCCCCCGGATGGCCGACGATGAAGTCGGACGACAGCGCGAGGTCGGGCCGGGCGGCGCGCAACTGATCGACGAGCCGGCGGTAGTCGTCGGCAAGGTGGCGGCGGTTCATCGCCGCCAGGACCCGGTCCGACCCCGATTGCACCGGCAAATGCAGGAACGGCATCAGCGCCGGGATGTCCCGGTGCGCCGCGATCAGCCCCGCGTCCATGTCGCGCGGATGGGACGTGGTGTAGCGCAGCCGCGCCAGCCCGGGGATCTCGGCCAGCGCGCGCAGCAGCCGTGCCAGGGTCCAGCCGTCGCCGTCCGGCCCGGCCCCGTGCCAGGCGTTCACGTTCTGCCCGAGCAGGGTGATCTCGCGCGCGCCGCGCGCCACCAGCCGTTCCGCTTCCGCCAGGACGGCGCCGGCGGCGCGGGACTGTTCGGCCCCGCGGGTGTACGGCACCACGCAGAACGAGCAGAACTTGTCGCATCCTTCCTGGATGGCAAGGAACGCGGTGATCGCCGCGCGGCGGCCATCCTGCCCGGCGGCGGGTTGCGGCAGGTGGTCGAACTTGTCCTCCGGCGGGAACTCGGTATCGACCACCGGCACGCCGGGCGCGGCCTCGGCGCGGGCCAGCAGGCCGGGCAGGCGGTGATAGGTCTGCGGGCCGAGCACGATATCGACGAACGGCGCGCGGGCGAGGATTTCCTCGCCCTCGGCCTGGGCGACGCAACCGGCGACCGCGAGGATCATCCGCCCGCCGTCGCGCGCCCGCGCGTCCTTCAGCAGGCGCAGCCGACCAAGCTCGGAAAACACCTTCTCGGCCGCCCGGTCGCGGATGTGGCAGGTGTTCAGGATGATCATGTCGGCCTGATCGGGCGCCGCAACCGGGGTGAAGCCGGCGGGGGCGAGCGCGTCGGCCATGCGCGCGCTGTCGTACACGTTCATCTGGCAGCCCCAGGTGATGACGTGCAGCCGCTTTGCCGGTCCGCGCCCGGCTGCGCTCTCCGGCAGGTCCGACCCGGGCCGGTGACCGAAGGACGCCCCTGATGGAGCTGCCGCCGAGGGGGCTGCTGAGGAGGGGGCCGCCAATTTGGTCGCTGCTGCCGGTCCGGCCATTCGGGTCACGCTCCGCCTGCCCAAGCCGGGTTCGTCCCGGCGGGAAAGGCGGGAGACATCGCGAGAGCGGCGGGGCGGGTCAAGCGCAAGGACGCGGCGGAACCTCCGGCTATGGCAGGCATATAGGCACGCCAAAGACTGACCGCAGGGGCGGACGGCTTGTCAACACTCAATCCGGCCGCGCCCGAGTCGTTCCGCCTGCGTGGTCCCATCTGGCTCCGACCGCCGGTTCCGGTCACCGGCGGTCAGGCATAGGCCGGGCGTTCCTCGCCGCCGGAGACGTCCTGCGCGGGGCCGGCGAGCGGCGTGGCCGGGCGATTCTGCCGCAAGGTTGCGGCGCCGTCGGCGACGACCGTCCATACCGCACGGGTCAGCGCCTTGCGGTCGGCGAAGGCGGCCGGATCGATCGGCGTGTGCAGCAGCACCGTCGCGCGCATGCCACGGTGCCGGGCCAGCCGCCAGTAATGCCCGGCCAGATCCATGTCGCCATACCAGGAGAACAGGGGCCGGCTCGCCCGTCCGGTCGGCAGCCCGGCCAGCCGGTCGTAGACCACCGAAACCGGCTGGATCAGCGGCGGCGCGCTGCCTTCGGCCACCGCAAAGAACGCGCTGCGGAACGGCATCACCCGCGAGCCGTCCGAGGTGGTGCCTTCGGGGAACAGGACCAGGTTGTCGCCCTTGGCGAGCCGGTGGCGCATCGCATCCCGCTCCCGCCCGGTGGCGCCGCGCTGGCGGCTCACGAACTCGGTGCGGCCAAGCTTCGCCACCCAGCCGACGAACGGCCAGCCGGCGACCTCGCCTTTGGCGATGAAGCAGGCCGGCACCCGCGAGCCCAGCACCGGCACGTCCAGCCAGGAGGAGTGGTTGGAGACGAACACGACCGGGCGCTCGGCGTGGCCGGCCGGCGCGCCGATCACCCGCACCTGCATCCCGAGCAGGCGGCAGACGCCGGCCCAGTAGAAACGGGCGAACCGGACCTTGGCCGGCCCTGGCAGCAGCAGGCAGCCGCTTTGGATCGCCATCGCCGGCAGGGTCCATGCGAACACGAAGGCCGCCCGGCGGACCGCGCGGGCGGAACCCGACAACAGGCGCTGGTGGCGCTTGCGGAACAGCCAGTCGCTGGTCGCGGGATCAAGCCCGCTGCCCGGCGGAACCGATGGCCGACCGGCCCGTTGGAAGCGGCGACGCGACTTTCCCATGCCGCCCGATTAGCCGTCGGACCATGTCGGGACAATGGCAGACGGATGATGTTCGAGCGACATTTGCGATTGGTCACGCCGCCGGCGGCGGGCGCAACGGCGTCCCTCCCGGCACGCGGACGGCCGCCGCCGCCCGCGCATGCCGCGTCTCCCCGATCCCCCCAGGGCTGCGCCGCCGGCGCGTGCGCGCCTCTCCCGCCCGCGCGCGATCACTTGGGGCGACGGCCGGAAAGCGTATGCCACGCGGGCAGCATGGCCGGGTCAACTCGACCCGATCATGATCCCGCACAATAAGGGCCGAGATTTGTCGGGTTTCCAATACATTACGCCGGTTATCTTGACTTGCCTCTCATGGTCCAACCGGCCATCGCGTCGCCGGCTGGTGCCGTCGGGCGGCGGCTCCGCGGCGCTCACGGCCGCGTGAGCCGGGTGCCGCGAGGTCCCCGGCGCGTCTCGATGGGTGTATGAGCGTGCGCATGGTCCGTGCCTGTCCCGCCGGCCGCATCGTCCGGCGGCTCGTTCTCGTTGCGGCGCTTGGTGCGGCGATCTGCGCGCCGGCCGGGCGCGCGGCATCGCCACAACCTTACACCGTTCGTCTCGGCCCCACCGGGGATCCGGCGTTGCAGGCCGCGCTGGCGGGGATTTCGCAGCTCGTCGCGCTCCGTCAGGCGGGAGGGCACCAGGGCGCGCCGGTGGCCCCGTTCGCCCTGCTGCTGCGGGCACGGCAGGACCGCGGCCGCTTTCTCGCCGCCCTGCACAGCTTCGGCTACTACCAGGGCAAGGTGACCATCCGGATCGACGGCCGGACGCTGGAGTCGCCGGGCCTGCTGACCCGGCTGGAGGCAGCTCCGGCCAAGCCACCTGTCCCGGTGACGGTGACGTTCGCGCCCGGGCCGCGGTTCCATATCGGCCGGGTCCGGCTGACCGGCACGATGCCGGAGGGCGCGCGCAGCGCGCTCGGCCTCAAGCCGGGGGCGCCGGCGCGCGCCGGTGCGGTGCTCGCCGCGCGCGACCGCCTGCTCGCCGCGCTGCGCAAGGACGGCTACGCGCTTGCCAAGGTGACGCTGGAGCCGGCGGTACTCCACCCCGACACGCATCTGATGGACGTCGTCTATGCGGTGGACAGCGGGCGGGTGATCTCGATCGGGCCGATCAGCTTCGCCGGCAGCAAGGGGGTGAACCCGGCCTTCCTACGGCGGCGCATGACCCTGCACGAGGGCCAGCGGTTCAGCCCGGCGGCGTTGGCGAGCGCCCGCGCATCGCTGCTCGACCTGCCGATCTTCTCCTATGTGCAGGCGGTGCCGGCGGCGTCGCTCGATCAGCAGGGTAGGTTGCCGGTCACCTTCCGGCTTGCCGAGCGGCCGCGCCACGCAGTCGATCTGGGGGCGGACTACTCGACCGATCTCGGCGTCGGGCTGACCGCGGGCTGGCATGACCGCAACCTGTTCGGCAACGCCGAGCAACTCGACCTGACCGGCGCATTCCAGGCCGGCGGCAACGCGGTGCTGCAGCCAGGTTACAAGACCGCAGCGACCTACCGGGAGCCGGACTGGCACGCGCGCGGGCAGACCCTGGTGCTTCAACTGGGCGCGCTGCACCAGAGCCTGATTCCCTATACGCAGACCGCAGTGACCGAGGCCGCACGGCTGGAACGGCCGATCGCTCCGCATTGGACACTGAGCTACGGCGTCGCCGGGGAGCAGGAGACGATCATCCAGGAGGGGGTTTCGCGGGTCTATTACCTCCTGCGGCTGCCGGTCCGGCTGAGCTACGACAACACCAACAGCAAGCTGAACCCGACCCGCGGGTTGCGTGGCGCGCTGACCTTGACGCCCACCCAGTCGCTGCTCGGCCATGGCGGCTTCGTGATCGCCGAGCTTTCCGGCGCCAGCTACCTCGATCTGGAGGGAAGCGGGCGCGGCGTGCTCGCGTTGCGCGGCCTGGCGGGCGAGGTGCTGGGCGCGAGCTCGCCCTTCAGCCTGCCGCCCGACCAGCGCTTCTATGCCGGCGGCTCGACCACGGTGCGCGGCTACCGGTTCCAGTCGCTGGGGCCGCAATTCGCCGACGGCACGCCGAGCGGCGGCACGGAGATCGCCGCCGGGACCATCGAGTTCCGCCAGCGGGTGCTGAAGAACTGGGGGTTTTCCGTGTTCACCGATGCCGGCGAGGTCGCGGCCGCCGGCACCCCCGCACCGGTCGAATACGGGGTAGGGGTGGGGGCCGGCCTGCAATACTACACCTCGATCGGCCCGATCCGGGCCGAGTTCGCGGTGCCGGCGATCCGTCGCCCCAACAGCGGCGCGTTCCAGATCTATATCGGCATCGGCCAGGCGTTCTGAGCCGACCGGCCGATGCCCGGCCGGCGCCGGCTGGCAAACCAGGACGCGACCCAGGATTCCTGGCCCAGATCCATGATTTAACGCCCTGGCTTAGCCCCCTGACTTAGTCCCCTGACTTAGCCCCCTGACTTAGCCCCCTGACTTAGCCCCTCTGGGCAGCCCCCGCGGCCGGCGGCAGGATGAGGCCACGACCCGCCGAATCGGACCACGCCACGTGTCTGCCGTTCCTGCGTCTTTTCCGACCCGCCCGGCCGCGCCGGCCGGCACGCTGCCGCTGAGCGGGCGGTGCTACGCGCTCGCCTGGGCCGGCGCGCTGGCCGGGCAGGCGCCGGGGCTGCACGCCTTCGGCGACCTTGCCGGGCTTGCGTTGCTCGGCTTCCTGCTGCTCGAATTTCCTCGCCAGCGGCGCTACGCGCGGGCGGTGCTGATCGGCTTTTCCGCCGCCGGACTGATCGGGATCGCGCTGGCCGCGCGGCATGGCACGGACCCGGTGGGGCTGTTCCTCTCCGGCTGGCGCCGCGGCGCGGTCTACGCCGCATTTTACTTTGCGCTCAGTGCGTTGCGGGACGCGGCTGAGACCAGCCGGCTGGTGCGCGCCTGCGGACGGCACCTGGTGTCGCAACCGCCGGGGCGGCGCTACGCGGCGCTGGCGGCCGGCGGACACGTGTTCGGCATCATTCTCTCCTACGGCTCGATTGACCTGCTGGGCGCCATGGTCACCCGGGCCAATGCGGGCAAACCGGCGGCCCCGGTGCGCGCCCGGCGGATGTTGATGGCGGTGTTTCGCGGCTTCTGCGTGATGAACTGCTGGAGCCCGCTCAACGTGATGACCGCGGTCGTCGCGACCGCCGTGCCGGCGGCGCCGATGCACCTGCTGCTGCCGGCCGCCTTCGTCGTTGCGATGGGCATGCTGGCGCTCGGCTGGGCGGAGGATCGCCTGCTGTGGCGCCGCCGGCCGGAGCCGGCGCCCGAGACCCCGGCGGATGGCGGCTGGGCGGTGCATCTGCGGCTGGTCGCGCTGGTCGGGCTGGTGATGGCGCTGGCCGAGGCCGCCGGCGCCCTGCTCGGCGTGGGGCTGGTCACCGCCGTCACCCTGGTGGTGCCGTCGGTCGCGCTGGCCTGGGTTGCGGCGCAGGCCGGCGGGACGGCGCGGCTCGGCG
>JAGWSV010000190.1 GCA_028869315.1 Rhodospirillales bacterium | reverse complement strand
GGCTATGCTTGCGTTAACTGTTGGCAAACGGGCATTCCGAGCGCCGATCGTAGCCAATCCTGCGGTACTGGGTCGTTGTCGAGTGCTTCGATGGTGCGCCGCCAGCCGAGATAGCGGTCGAGGTATTTGGTGGCGACGCCGTGGAACGGACGCAGCCACTCCTTCAGCCGGCCGTGATAGCCGTTGACGTTGTTGATGTGCAGGTTGGGCGCTTCCGGCCGCGGGCCGCCCGGCTTGGGCAGGATGCAGCAGGGGATTTGCTGCTTCCGCGCGAAGCTGACGATCGCTTTGCCGCCATCGCAGCACAGTTGGTTCTCCGGCGTGACAACACCGCTGAGCGCCGCCGTCACCGAGGTTCGGTCAAGTTTGGGCAGCACCGCATCCGTGGTCTGCCCGCTCCGATCCCGCGCCACCCACCAGAACCGGGATCTGCTCGGCCGACAGCCCGCGCTTGCGCGCCGTGCCACCGCGCTTGCGGGCCGGACGCGATAATCCCACTCGCCGTCCCTTGAAGGATTCCAGAATAAAGGTCTCGTCCGCCTCGACAATGCCATCAAGCCGGATCGGCTTGTCGAGCGCCGCCGCCTCGAGAAACCGGTGCCGCCAGCGAAACGCCGTGGTGACCGCGATCTCGCACCGCTCTGCCGCCTTCACCAGGCTCTCGCCGGTGACCAGCGCTTCCGCCTGTGCCGGCCACTGCTCCTTCTTGCGCAGACGCGCCAAGGGCGTGCCCGTCAGTGCATTGAAACTGCGCCGACAGGCCGTGCAACGGTAGCGTGGCAGTCCGTTGGCTGAACCCCAGCGCTGCAACTGCTGGCTGGCGCAATGCGGGCAACCGGTCAGGCTGACCTTGCGTGCTGCCGCGGCGGCCAACGATACCGGCTCCACCATCACCGGGCCATCCGAGAGCTTGCCTGCCGGTTCCTCAGCAACGGACCGGTCATTATCATCCATCGCCGATACCGCCGCCCCGGTCGGCAATATGCACGCCGCAAGGTCTTCACCCTCGGCAGCTTCGGCCAGCGCCAGGTTACGAAATCCCACGCCACGCTGTTCCGCGGTCAGGCTCCGGATCGCCAACAACCACGCCTCAAAGCACGCCTGATCCATCGCCGCCTCGTCCCCGCTTCGGCTGGGGGTATCAACCCTTACCTATAGCTAACGCAAGCAGAGCCTTTTGTTTTGATCGGCATCTTTGTCGGCGTGCAGACGCACTTTTTTGCCGACGATGCCTCAGGGCCCGTTCGACAACCATCGAATCGATCAGCGATGTCGAACGGGCCCTAAGGTTTTGTTTTGATCGGCATCTTTGTCGGCGTGCAGACGCATTTATTTGCCGACGATGCCTTACGCGTCCCGCTGCCGGTCGGTCACCCGCTGGCGGGACCGGTGCAGATGGTAGCGCATCGCCAGGTCCGCCGCTTCGGCGTCCTTCCGGCTGATGGCGTCCAGGATCGCGGCGTGTTCCTCCAGCACCCGGCGCGCCCGCTCCTGCGAGCCCGACCGGGTGATGTTGAGCGCCACCGACATCGTATGGCGGATGATCTCCCCCAGGCTGCGGAGCACGGCCGGGAACAGCGCGTTGCCGCTGGCCTCGGCCACGGCGAGGTGGAAGGCGAAATCCGCCTCCGATGCGGGACCGTCCGCGAGGCGTGCTTCCAATGCCTGCAACGCGGCGGCGATGCGGTCGAGGTCGGCGGCGGTCCGCCGGCGCGCGGCGAGGCTGGCGGACTGACCCTCCAGCCCGATGCGGACTTCCAGGCAGCGCAGCAGCCCGGCGATATCGGCGCCTTCGGCCAGCCGGGTCAGCCGGTCGGGCGGGCGATGCAGCACAAGCGTGCCGGAGCCCTGGCGGGTCGCCACCAGCCCGTCGGCGTGCAGCCGCATCAGCGCTTCGCGCACGGTGGGCCGGGAGACGCCGAAGCTGCGGCACAGCGCCTGCTCCGACGGCAGCCTTGCGCCCTCGGCCAGGGTGCCGGCGACGATCTGCTGCAGGATCTGGCCGTAGAGCTGGTCGGCCAGCCGCTCCTTGCGGCGCGGTCGCAGGTCGAGCTCCGTCATGCCTCCTCCGTTGACCAAAGCTGACCCGGGCGTGCCGTCATGCCGAGGCCTGCCGTCAAGCCGGGACGCTACCAGTTTGTCAGACAACTTGACAGCTTGCCAGCCCGATGCTTGCCTCCGCGACCTTGTTTTGCCCTGCGCCGGCCCGCGCGCGGGGCCGTCGGTTCCCAGGAGACCTGCCATGCCCGATGGATCGCCGTCCGCGCCCCGCCGCAAGCCGGCAGGCGAGCTGCGCAGCGCCCGCTGGTTCGGTCCTGCGGACCTGCGCTCCTTCGGCCATCGTTCGCGGGCGATGCAGATGGGCTATGCGCCGGAGGAATGGACCGGCCGCCCGGTCATTGCCATCGTCAACACGTTTTCCGACCTGCAGCCCTGCCACATGCACTTCAGGCAGCGGGTCGACGACGTGAAGCGCGGCGTGCTGATGGCCGGCGGCTTCCCGGTGGAACTGCCGGCGCTGTCGGTGTCCGAAAGCTACGTCAAGCCGACGACGATGATGTACCGCAACATGCTGGCGATGGAGACCGAGGAGCTGCTGCGCTCCCATCCCGTCGACGGCGCGGTGCTGCTGGGCGGCTGCGACAAGACGACGCCGGGCCTGCTGCTGGGCGCGACCAGCATGAACATCCCCGCCATCTTCGTGCCCGCCGGGCCGATGCTGCGCGGCAATTTCCAGGGCAAGTCCCTGGGTTCGGGCTCCGACAGCTGGAAATACTGGGACGAGTTGCGGGCCGGCAAGATCACTGAGCAGGACTGGGCCGGGGTCGAGGCGGGGATCGCCCGTTCCTACGGCACCTGCATGACGATGGGCACGGCGAGCACCATGACCGCGATCGCCGAAGCGGTGGGCATGGTGCTGCCCGGCGGCTCCTCCGTTCCGGCTGCCGATTCCGGGCATATCCGGCTCTGTTCCGAATCCGGCCGGCGGATCGTGGAGATGGTGTGGGAGGATCTGACCCCCGCCCGCATCCAGACGCCGGCGGCGTTCCGCAACGCCATCGCGGTGGCGATGGCGATGGGCTGCTCGACCAACGCCATCATCCACCTGATCGCCATGGCGCGTCGCGCCGGCGCCGATATCGGGCTCGACGATTTCGAGCGGGCGAGCCGCCGCGTGCCGGTGATCGCCAATGTGCGCCCGAGTGGCACGACCTACCTGATGGAGGATTTCTATTACGCCGGCGGCATTCGCGGGCTGATGGCGCGGATCGCGCCGCACCTCGACCTCGCGTGCCCGACCGTGAGCGGGCGCAGCCTGGGGGAGAACATCGCCGGCGCGCGGGTGTTCAACGACGACGTGATCCGCACGCTGGACAACCCGATCTACGGCGAAGGCTCGCTCGCGGTGCTGAAGGGCAACCTCGCGCCCGACGGCTGCGTGATCAAGCCGGCGGCGATGGACCAGCGGTTCCTGAAACATTCCGGCCCGGCGCTGGTGTTCGACGATTACCCGTCGATGAAGCGGGCGGTCGAGGACGAAAACCTGGACGTCACCGCCGATCACGTCCTGGTGCTGCGCAACGCCGGGCCGCAGGGCGGGCCGGGCATGCCGGAATGGGGCATGCTGCCGATGCCGAAGAAACTGCTGAAACAGGGCCATCGCGACATGCTGCGGCTGTCGGATGCGCGCATGAGCGGCACGAGCTATGGCGCCTGCGTGCTGCACGTCGCCCCGGAATCCTGGATCGGCGGGCCGCTCGCCTTGCTGCGCACCGGCGATGTCGTCGCGATCGACGTCGCCGCGCGTTCGATCCGCATGGAAGTTTCGGACGAGGAACTGGCCCGCCGGCGGAGCGCCTGGACGCCGCCCGCGCCGCGCTACGGCCGCGGCTACGGCTGGGTCTACACGAAGCATATCGAGCAGGCGGACCAGGGCTGCGACTTCGACTTCCTGCGCACCGGGTTCGGCGCCGCCGTCCCCGAGCCGGCGATCTACTGACCAAGCGGGAGACCCGTCATGCCCCTGAGCCCCGAGACCCGCGCCAGCCTGCGCGGCGTCAGCACCGCGACCCTGGCCACGGCGCTGTTCAAGCGCGGCTTCATGCGCCAGATGATCCAGGACGTGCGGCCCTTGTCGGTCCCGCAACAGACCATGGTCGGCGAGGCGGTCACCCTGCGCTACATGCCCGCGCGGGAGGACCTGAACCGGATCGACGTGTTCCGCGACCCGGCCCATCCGCAGCGCCGCGCCATCGAAACCTGCCCGGCGGGCGCGGTGTTCGTGATCGACAGCCGCAAGGACGCGCGCGCCGCCTCGGCCGGCGGCATCCTGGTGACGCGGCTGATGCGGCGCGGGGCGGAAGGCGTCGTGACCGACGGCGGATTCCGCGATTCGGCCGAGATCGCGGCGCTCGGCTTCCCCGCCTACCACCAGCGTCCGTCGGCGCCGACCAACCTGACCCTGCACCAGGCGATCGACGTCAATGTACCGATCGGCTGCGGCGACGCGCCGGTGTTCCCGGGCGACGTGATCGTGGGCGACGCCGACGGGGTGATCGTGGTGCCGGCGCATCTCGCCAACGAGATCGCCGCCGAGGCGGTGGAGATGACCGCCTATGAGGATTTCGTCATCGAGCTTGTGCAGGGCGGGGCGAGCATCGTCGGGCTCTACCCGGCGACCGATCCCGCCAGTCTGGAAGCGTTCAAGGCCTGGCGGCAGCGCAACGGCCGCTGAGCGCGGGAGGGGCCGTCGCCCGCCCCGGCGATCGTCCGGGCTGTCGGGCTAGGCGAGATGCGCGCCGGCCAGCCACGCATGGCTTTGCATCTCGTCCAGGCGGGAGGCGGTGCGCTCGAACATCGCGGCGTTCTCGCCGCGCTCGTACAGCCTGTCGGGCGGCGCGGCGGCGGAGGCGAGCAGCTTCGCCCGCTGGTCGTAGAGCGTGTCGATCAGGGTGATGAAGCGCCGCGCCTCGTCGAAGTTGTCGGGCGACAGGCGCGGGATGTCGTCCAGGATGATCGTGTGGAACCTTGTAGCGATCGCCAGATAGTCGCCCGGGCCCAGCGGCATGCCGCACAGATCGGCGAAGTCGAACCTGGCCACGCCTTCGGCGGCCTGCGGCACCACCAGCCTGCGCCCGTGCACCGTCAGCGTCATGGGCTGTGCGGCGGCGCCGTCGGTCAGTTCGGCGAAGGCCGCGTCCAGCGCGCGCCGCGCCATCGCGTCCGCCGGCACGTGCCAGGTGCGCACGCCGCGCAGCCGCTCCCGCCGGAAGTCCCGCGCCGCATCCAGTTCCAGCACGTCGAGCCGCTGCTTGATGAGGGCGATGAACGGCAGGAACGCGTCGCGCCCCGGCTTGCCCTTGAACAGGTCGTCGGGCGCGGTGTTGGAGGTGGCGACCACCACCACCCCGCGTGCGAACAGCGCTTCGAACAGCCGGCCCAGGATCATCGCGTCGACGATGTCGTGGACCTGGAATTCGTCGAAGCAAAGCAACGCGGCGCGCGCGGCCAACTGGTCGGCGAGCGGCGGGATCGGGTCCTCCACTCCCGGGTCGTCCCGCTTGATCGCGTGCATGGCGGCGTGCGCGTCCTGCATGAAGCGGTGGAAGTGCAGCCGGCGTTTGCGGCGGACCCGGGCGGCTTCGAAAAAGAGGTCCATCAGCATCGACTTGCCGCGCCCGACCTCGCCCACGAGGTAAAGTCCGCGCGGCGCGGCCTCGGCCGGAGTGCGGCGGCGCAGCCGGGCCAGCAGCCCGTTCGCCGCCTGGCGCGGCTTCGGGTCGTAGTCGCGCAGCGCCGACCACAGCGCCTGAAGGCGTCGGGCGGCCGTCTCCTGGGCGGGGTCGGCCACGAGCTCGCCCTCCGCCACCAGCGCGCGATAGGCCGGGAGCGGCCCGGCGGCGAGGTCTTGCGTCATGTCGTCCATGTCAGGGCGGGGTGGATACACGATCTGCCGCGAG
>JAGWSV010000189.1 GCA_028869315.1 Rhodospirillales bacterium | reverse complement strand
CCGACGCATGCCTCCTGGTTGAACCAGGTCGAGGTCTGGTTCTCCATCTTGGCAGGCAAGTCGCTCAAGGGCGCCTCGTTCGGCAGCGTCCGCGAACTGGTCCAGCACATCGACAGCTTCATCGCCAGCTACAACGACACCGCCCGCCCCTTCGTCTGGACCAAGACCGCCGTGCACCAGAAACGCCTCAAGCCATGTTTCGCGCTCTAGCGATTCCGGGTACTAGGCGGACGCGGCCGGCGTCACTGCGGGTCCGGCTTTCCTGCGGCGCTGGCCCGGCGCAGAACGCGGCCCACGATTCCATGAGCACGCGGCGCCGTTCCAGCGCGTCGCCGCGCCGATAGGCCGCTTCCACCCGGTCGCGGAGCGTGTGCGCCAACGCCGCCTCGGCAAGCTCACGCGGAAACTCCGTCGCCTCGCCTGCCCAATCCCGGAACGTCGAACGGAAGCCGTGCGCGGTCAGATCGCCGCGGGCCATCCGGCGCAGCACAGCCGTAAGGGACATATCGCTCAATGGCCGGCCACGCTTGGCGCCGACGAAGATCAGGGCGGCCCCGGCCTTGGGATCGCGCAGCAGCGCCATGTCGGCCAGGATCGCCAGCGCAGCATCGGACAGCGGAACCCGATGCTCGCGCCCGGCCTTCATGCGCTCGCCCGGGACGGTCCACACGGCGCCGGCAAGGTCGATCTCGCCCCACGTCGCGCCGCGGGTCTCGCCCGACCGGGCTGCGGTCAGGATCGTGAATTGCAGCGCCAGTGCACCGATGCCCTCCCTCTGGCGCAGCGCGGCCATGAAGCCGGGCATCTCCTGCCAGGGCAGCGCGGCATGATGCTCGACCCGCCGCACCTTGCTGGTGGCAGGCAACAGGTGGTCGAGATTGTCCCGCCACGCCGCCGGGTTCGCTCCCTCCCGCCAGCCCAACGCCTTCGCGTAGGACAGCACGCCCTCGATCCGGCCGCGCAATCGGCTCGCGGTTTCCGGCGCCCGGTTCCACACCGGCTTGAGCGCGCCCAGCACGTCGGCCGTGGTGATCTCCGCGACGGGCATCCTGCCGAGCGTCGGGAAGGCATAGGTGGCGAGCGTGGTCCGCACCTGCGCTGCATGCTTGGCATTGCGGTAGCTCCCCGCGTGCGCGGCAAGCCATGCCTCGGCCACGTCCGCGAAGGTATGCACCGGCTGCGCGTCGGCAACGGCCGCCACGGCCCGCCGGGCGGCGAGCGGGTCCACGCCGTCGGCAAGCTGCCGCCGGGCCGCTGCGGCGGCTTCACGGGCCGCTGCCAGGCCAACGGCGGGGAAGGCGCCGAGGCCAACCCAGCACGTCTTGCCCGCTCGCTTGTGGCGGAACAGCCATGACCGGCCGCCGCCCTTGACGGAGAGATACAAGCCGCCTCCATCGCCGTGCGTGCCACGCGGCAGCGACTTGATCTTGAGGACATTCAAGTTGGGCACCGGACTCCTCCGCCATAGGGCGCTTCCTACACCCTATCCTACACCTTGCGCGGCGATGGGGGGAACCGGGAAAAACCGGCTATGAACGAAAAGCACTGGAAACACTGGAATATTAGGGCAGCAGCAACCGGGGAAAACCGGCCATTCGCGGTAATTCTACGGACACTCCCTCCGCCAGTTCAGAACAGAACCGCGACCGCCGGGCCGTTCCCCCCCTTGCCTGAGAACGAGATCACGCCGCGGCGCGGAGTGGCGTCGCACGCGCGATCCGCGCGCGCTCGCGGGGGCTGTTCATCGCCTCCCACAGATCGCTGCGGCGCTGCACGTTCAGCCAGAAGTCCGGACTGTTGCCGAACACGCGCGCGAGGATCAGCGCGGTCGCCGCCGTGACGTTCCTGCGGTTGTTGCACAGCCCGTTGACGTGCTTGCGCTGGACGCCCATCGCCGCCAGCGCGGCCTGGGTCAGTCCCATGGGCTGCATGAATTCCTCGACCAGGATTTCGCCGACGTGGCCGGCTTGCGCTTCGTCATCAGCATGGTTCGCCTCAATTCCGTAGCTATGGTCGTCGAGATGGGCGCCTTCTGCCTCGCCCCGGCGGCCAACGTGGCGGACGCGACGCTGCTGCCCGACCTGCTGCGCGGCGATGAGGCCGGGGTGTGGGGTGATCCGGCGGATCGAGGGCAGCGTGAGGCTATCCGAGGCGCCGCGCCGAGCGCGCGGGATTTCACCAGCCGCCGCTATCGGCATCGCGGCGTGGTGAACGAGGCGGAGAGCGCCCGCAACCGCACCAAGGCGAAGGTGCGGGCCAAGGTCGAGCCCTGCTTCGGGGTGATCAAGCGCGTGTTCGGGTTTGCCAAAGTCCGCTACCGGGGGCTGGACAAGAACGCGCCCCGGCTGTTCGTGACCTGCGCGCGGGCCAACCTGTTCATGCTGCGCAGCCGATTGCTGCGGGCCTGACAAGCGGGGTGCATCCGAAACGCGGCATGTGGCCGCGGACGCGAGCGAAATGTCGGGGAGTTCGTGGCCTTCAAGGCATTCTTCGGCCGCACCGTGATCCGTGAGGCCGGATCCGGGCCATCGGGAACCCGCTGATCAGACCTTTCCTGGGGCGCCGCACGGCGCAGGGAACCTTGGAAGGTTCTTCCCTGAGAGTGCTGGTGGGGTGATCGCCGGGGGTTGCTGGAATTTGCTGGCCGTGCTGGCTGACCGGAGGGAGAAAACGTCACAAAGGCCCGCCGGGCCGCGATCCCGGATGCATTTTCCACGGGCGCCTTGACAGTCCATCCTAATGCCTGCATATACAGCCATAGATTGACCCGATTGAGGGTCGAGGAGGATGCTGTGCCTAGACGGCGACAGGCCGAACAACTTGGCGGAACGGCACGTGCGGATATCGACATCGGCGCGGTGTGGGGTTGTACCTGTATGCACCTCCGCCGTGCGGCGCGGCGCGTCACGCAGGTTTATGATCAAGTCATCGCCCCGACCGGGCTCACTTCCGGCCAGTTTGGGCTTCTGGCGCGCCTTCACGCCGCCGCACTGCATGGCGAAGCGGGCGTGTCGATCGGAACCCTG
>JAGWSV010000188.1 GCA_028869315.1 Rhodospirillales bacterium | reverse complement strand
CGGCATCTGCATCAGACTGATCGCACCTTCCTGCATGCGCGCGCCACCCGAGGCGGTAAACACGATCAGTGGTGCCTCCTGCAGCACGGCGAGGCGAGCGGCGGCGACCAGTCCCTCCCCCACCGCGGCACCCATCGAACCGCCGATGAAGTCGAACGCCATCGCCGCGACCACGGCCTTCCGGCCCTCGATCGTGCCGTGCGCGACGGCGAGCGCGTCTTCCAGCCGGGTCTTCTCGCGGGCGTCCTTCAGCCGGTCGGCGTAGCGCTTCTGGTCGCGGAAGCGCAGCGGATCGGCCGGCGCCCGCGGCAGGTCGATGCGGGTAAAATTGTCCGGATCGAAGGTCCAGGCCAGCCGCTCAAGGGCGTCCACCCGCATGTGGTGGCCGCAATGCGGGCAGACCTTCAGGTTGGCGATCAGGTCGCTGGCGAAGATCATCTGCTGGCAGGACGGGCACTGGTGCCAGAGATTGTCCGGCACCTCCCGCCGCGCGAACAGGGTGCGGATCTTCGGGCGGACGTATTCGGTGAGCCAGCTCATCGAGGTGCCTCCCTCCCGTCGGTCATCATGAACGTAGCGCGCGCACGCCGGCGCCGACGGCCGCGGTCATCCACCGGTCCGGGCCGCGCGCACCGCCGCGGCCAGGTCGCGCACCCGGTCGAGCACGCGCTCCGCGATGCCGGGCGCCGCATGCCCCTCGGCATCGAGCCCGCTGGCGAGCGTGTCGATCAAGGCCGAGGCGACCACCGCGGCGTCGGCCACCCGCGCCACCGTCGCCGCCTGCTCCGGCGAGCGCACACCGAAACCGACCGCGATCGGCAGGTCGCTGAAGCGGCGAATCCGCGGAATCGCCTGCGCCAGATGATCGGCGGTGGCGGTGCGGGTGCCGGTGATGCCTGCGATGCTGACGTAATAGACGAAGCCCGAACTACCATCGAGCACCAGCGGCAGGCGCGCGTCGTTGGTGGTCGGCGCGATCAGGCGGATGATGTCGATGCCCTCCCGCGCGGCGTGCGGGGCGAGCAGCGCGGCCTCCTCGGGCGGCAGATCGACCACGATCAGCCCGTCGACGCCGGCCGCGGCCGCATCGGCGCAGAAGCGCTCGGGGCCATACGACAGGATGGGGTTCAGATATCCCATCAGCACGATCGGCGTGGCGTCGTCCTCGCGTCGAAACGCCTGCACCATCGCCAGGATGCGGGCGGTCTTGGAGCCGGCCTTCAGCGCCCGCTTGCCGGCCGCCTGGATGGTAGGGCCGTCCGCCATCGGGTCGGTGAACGGCATGCCGACCTCGATCAGGTCGGCGCCCGCGCCGGGCATGCCGCGCAGCAGCGCCATCGAGGTGGCGGGATCGGGGTCGTAGGCTTCCAGGAACGGGATCAGCGCCCCGCGGCCCTCGCGCTTCAGCGCGGCGAAGCGGGCGGCGATGCGGCTCACAGGCGCACCCCCAGATGTTCGGCGACGGTGTAGATGTCCTTGTCGCCGCGACCGCACAGATTCATCAGGATGATGGTGTCCTTGTCCATCCCCGGCGCGATCTTGGCCACGTGGGCCAGCGCGTGGGCCGGTTCGAGCGCGGGAATGATGCCCTCGGTCCGGGTGCAGAGGGTGAAGGCCTCCAGCGCCTCCCGGTCGGTGGCGGAGACATATTCAACCCGGTGGATGTCGTGCAGCCAGGAATGTTCCGGGCCGATGCCGGGATAATCCAGGCCGGCGCTGATCGAATGCGCTTCCAGGATCTGCCCGTCGTCGTCCTGCAGCAGGTAGGTCCGGTTGCCGTGCAGCACGCCCGGCCGGCCGCCGGACAGGCTGGCGGCGTGCTCACCCGTGTCCAGCCCCTTGCCACCGGCCTCCACGCCGATCAGGCGCACCGACGGGTCGTCGAGGAACGGATGGAACAGGCCCATGGCGTTCGACCCGCCGCCGATGCAGGCCACCGCCAGGTCCGGCAGCTGCCCTTCCGCCAGCAGCATCTGCGCCTTGGCTTCCTCGCCGATCACCGACTGGAAATCGCGCACCATCGCCGGATACGGGTGCGGACCCGCGACGGTGCCGATCAGGTAGTAGGTGTCCTCAACATGCGCGACCCAGTCGCGCATCGCCTCGTTCATCGCGTCCTTGAGCGTGCCGGCGCCGGAGGTGACGGGCTTCACCTCGGCCCCGAGCAGCCTCATGCGGAACACGTTGGGCTTCTGCCGCTCGACGTCGGTGGCGCCCATGTAGACCGTGCATGGCAGGCCGAACAGCGCGCACATGGTCGCGGTGGCAACACCGTGCTGGCCGGCGCCGGTTTCGGCAATGATGCGGGTCTTGCCCATCCGCCGGGCCAGCAGGATCTGCCCCATGCAGTTGTTGGCCTTGTGGCTGCCTGTATGGTTCAGCTCGTCGCGCTTGAAGTAGACCTTCGCGCCGCCGAGCCGGGCGGTCAGCCGCTCGGCGAACCAGAGCGGGCTGGGGCGGCCGACATAGTCCTTCAGGTAGCGGTCGAGCTCGGCCTGGAAGGCGGGATCGGCCTTGGCCGCGGCATAGGCGGCCTCCACCTCCAGGACCAGCGGCATCAGGGTCTCGGCGACGAAACGCCCGCCGAAATCGCCGAAGCGGCCGCGCTGGTCGGGGCCGCCGCGCAAGGTGTTGGCGCCCGCGGGTGCGGGCGGGGAGCTATGGGTCACGTGGTCACTCTCCGGTTCTCGGCCTGAGTAGCGCAGTGCCGCCGCCTGGTCACGCCCGAACGAAGCCGGGGCGGATGCGGCGGCCGAGCCGGGGCCACCGGGTTCACACCCACGTGCGGGGTTGGGGGCGACGGATAGAGGTCGCATCGGGTACCCCCACCCCCATCACGCGCCGGCCCTCGTCTGCGGAACGTGAATTGATCGTGCCAGGCATATTGCGCAATCATCTTGGCGGGAGTCGGGGCATGTCTCTCATCCGTGCGCCGCGACACCCTTTCTATGTGCGCCGCGACACCCTTTCTATGTGCGCCGCGACACCCTTTCTATGTGCG
>JAGWSV010000187.1 GCA_028869315.1 Rhodospirillales bacterium | reverse complement strand
GGGTCGCACGAGCACGCCTGGCACTGCGTGCCGTTCCTCGAAGGCGCGCAGTACGGCATCGAGCTGTTCTACCCGTACGACAACGAACTGCACGTGACGAAGCGCGACGGGCGGGTGGTGCTGGACGGCGATTTCGGCCCCGACCCGGGCACCGGCGTCCTGTGGCCGCCGTTCCGCGCCTTCGGCGAAGGCTACTACACCTACCAGTTGCTGCTCGATCTCCAGGTCGCGGACGACATGGCGGTTCGCACCGAACCGCATCCACGCTACTACACGAGCGAATCCGACGACGTGCCGCTGGCGGTGCCGGCGCTGCTGCGCACCAGCTGGTGGCCGATGATCTCGTTCGTCGTGTTCAAGGCGCCGCCCGAGGGACGCACGCACGTCTTTCGTCCCGGCGAACCGTTCATGCAGATGCTGGTCCTGCCGGCGGAACCCGGCCTCGAACTGGTGCCGATGGACGAAGGCGAAGCGGCGGAGCGCGAACTGCGCAGCCGGCGCATCCATGCCAGCCGGGAGACCCTGGGCAAGGACTCGACCTGGACCTCCTCGACCAACACGGTCTTCGACGGCACCTACCGCCACATCCTGCGCGCGGCGCGGGCCAAGGCGCGCGATCCGAACGATTGACCGGCCGGGGTCACAACCTCTCGATCAGGCGCGTGACCGCCGACGGCCGGACGGCGGTCGCGCAACCTCCCGCTTCGTCAGCGATCACGATCCTGCGGCCGGGAACCGGTGCCCCGGGCCGGGAATGAATCAACCCGGCCCCTAGCGCCGGCGCGACACCGTGCCGCCGACCCCGTCGAAGCCCCTGAACGGAGCATGGTGGTGGTGATGATGGTGGTGATGATGGTGGTGGTGGTGCTCATCGCGGCGGTAGCCGTAATACTGCGCGACCTCCCGCCCCTGTGCGGCGGGCACCCGTGCGCGCGCCGCTTCCACCGCAAGCAGCACGGTGAGCGCATCGGGAACCGGTGCAAGCAGCTCCGCGTAGGACCCCGCATGCAACACGTCCGGCGCGGTGCGGGCTGGCGGGGGCGCCGCCTGCGCGGAACCCATCGTTGCCAACCCGGCCATCGCGCCGAGCCATCCCACGGTTTTCCTGTCCATGCCTTTCCTCCAGATCCATATCAGAGACCGAGACGCATGCGCGCCGTGGGCGGCATTTCTATGGCCCCCCGTGCCACAGTGCGGACAGAGAGGCGGCGGTCCGGTCAACAGCGCGTTAAATCCGATCCACAAACGAACAGCCTGCAGCAAGCCATTCCATGACGATCGGGGAACGGTCCGGATCGGCGGGAGCAGCCGACCGCCCATGCGTGCTTCCGGCCCAGCAGGAAAGCCGGCGCTGCTCCGCTGGTTTCCGGCCCCCGGAAACGCGAAGACGTTCCGGGGGCCGGCAGGCGGCTAGGCCGCGACTTTCAGGACGATCTTGCCGATATGCGCGCTGCTTTCCATCAGCCGGTGCGCCGCCGCCGCTTCCGCGAGCGGGAACGTCGCGTGGATCACCGGGCCGGCGCGTCCCGCTTCCAGGATCGGCCAGACCTTCTCGCGCAGCGCCTGCGCGATCGCCGCCTTCTGGGCCGTCGTGCGCGGACGCATGGTGGAGCCCGTCACCGTCAGCCGCCGTGTCATGATCGGCACCAGGTCGACCGCCTCGGTCTTCGACCCGCCGAGGAAGGCGATCAGCACGAGCCGCCCGTCCATCGCCAGGCAGCGCAGGTTGCGGGCGAAATACGGCCCGCCCACCATGTCGAGCACCACGTCCACGCCGCGTCCGCCGGCCAGGCGCTTCACTTCGGCGACGAAATCCTGCTCCCGGTAGTTGATCGCCGCCGCCGCGCCCAGCTTCACGCAGGCGGCGCATTTCTCCGCCGAGCCTGCAGTCGCGTAAACCGTCGCGCCGAACTCCCGCGCCAGCTGGATCGCGGTGACGCCGATGCCGGAGGTGCCGCCATGGACCAGCGCCGTCTCCCCCGCCGCCAGCCTGCCGTGGCCGAACAGGTTGGCCCAGACGGTAAAGTAGGTCTCCGGCAAGGCGGCGGCGCGGACCGCATCGAAGCCCCTGGGCCAGGGCAGGCATTGCGCGGCGGGAACGGCGCAGTATTCCGCGTAGCCGCCGCCGTTGGCGAGCGCGCAGACGAGGTCGCCAACGGCGAAGCCGGCCGCCTCGGCGCCGCACGCCGCCACTTCGCCGGCCACTTCCAGGCCGATGATCGGGCTCGCCCCCGGCGGCGGCGGATACGCGCCCAGCCGCTGCTGCACGTCCGGGCGGTTCACCCCGGCGGCGAGCACGCGGATCAGCACCTCGTCCGGCTTCGGCTGCGGCAACGGACCGGTGGCGGGACGGAGCACCTCGGGACCGCCGGCGCCGGCGGCCTCGATGAAGGTCATGCTGGTCGGCAGGGTCATGCGGGGCGTCCTTGGGTGGGTCAGGGGCGGCGGAAGCTCCGCGTCCACCGCCCCATGGTCAAGCCCCTCGCGCGCCGGCCGCGCGTCCGCGGCGGGGCCCGGCTAGCGCCGGTAGTCGGCGCCGGCCCGCTCGGCGGTGCGCAGCGCGCCCTGCCATTCCAGCACGCCGTATTCCGGCTCGGCGCGGCGCTTCCTCATCCGCTCGGCGGACTTGCCGATCACGTAGTCGGAGACGGGCACCGGCTTCTCGCCCAGGGTGCGGGAGATCAGCTCCAGCTCGCAGGCGCGCTCCAGCATGTACATCCGCATGAAGGTGCCGGGGACGGTCGGGCCGAGGGTGAGCAGCCCGTGATTCTGCAGCACGACGCAGGTGCCGCCCTGCACCGAGCGGCCGAGCGCCTCGCATTCCTCCACCGAGGCCGGCACGCCGTATTCGTGGTAGACGACCTCGTCATAGACGAGCAGCGCGTCCTGGCTGATCGGCCGCAACCCGGCGCGCATCAGCGAGACGCCGGCGCCGGCGCGGGTATGGGTGTGCATCACGCACATCGCGTCCGCCCGCGCCTTGTAGACGCCGCTATGGATGGTGAAGCCGGCATTGTTGAAACGGCCGGGATCGCCCAGCACGTTGCCCTGCAGATCCATCTTCACCAGCGACGAAGCGGTGACCTCGTCGAACATCTCGCCGTAGCGGTTGATCAGGAACGTGTCCGGCGCATCGGGCACGCGCACCGACAGATGGGTGTTGACGAGATCGGTCCAGCCCATGTGGTGCGTCACGCGATAGAGCGCGGCGAGCTCGCACCTCGCCTGCCATTCGGCGTCGGTCATCTCGGGTCGGGTCAGTCGGAGCGCGGCGGACATCTGCTTGGTTCCCCTGGGTCGGTTCCGATGCAACGGTTCGTTGTCGTCGGTGGTTCGTCGATATCGGGCCCGCGCAGACGCGCGCCGGCCCGATATCCTGGTCCCGCCGCGCGGCGGCGCGCAAGGGCGCCCGGCAGGCCCCGCCGTGCTATTGCGGCGGGATGTAGGCCGCCGCGGTGCCACCGTCGACCGGTATCGTTGCACCCGTGATGTAGCGCGCCGCGTCGGACAGCAGGAACCCGATCACGTCCACCACGTCGTCCGCCTGCGCGATGCGCCCGAGCGGGGACTTGCCGGACGGACGGTAGCGCCCCGCCTTCGCCGGATCGCTCACGGCATGGATCATCGGCGTATCGACCGTTCCGGGCGCGAGCGCGTTCACCAGCACGTGCTCCGGCCCAAGCTCGGCCGCGAGTACGCGGGTGAGTTGCGACACCGCCGCCTTGGACGCGGCATAGGCGCCGCTGTCGATCTTCGGGCGCAGCGCCGCCACCGAGGACAGGAACACGATGCGCGCCGGCTGCTCGGCGCTGGCGGCGCGGCGCAGCAGCGGCAAGGCGGCGCGCGCGCAGAGCCAGGACCCGCGGGCGTTCACCGCGAACACCTGGTCGAAGCTTTCCACCGCCATGGTGGCGAGCGGCCCGGTGCGCAGGATGCCGGCGCAGCAGATCAGCGCCTGCAGCGCCGGCGCGCCGGCGGCGATCTGCTCGAACACGGCGGCGACCCGCGCGGCGTCGGTGATGTCGCAGGGGATCGCCGTGAACCGTTCGGCGGCCCCGCCGAAACCGGCCGCGTCCATCGGCGCGCTGTCGAGCCCGACGACATGCCACCCCTGATCGAGCAGGCGGCGCGCCGTCGCCTGCCCGATGCCCGACGCCGCCCCGGTGATCACCGCTGTCTGCCGCATGGCCCCCTCCGCTCCCGCCTTGTCGTTGCCGCGCTCAGGCTGCGGACCGGGCGGTGCCGTCGTCAAGCCGCCGCCGGAGCGCGCGGCGGAGCGCGGCAATACCGTTCGGTACTGCACCCATCGTTGCCAGGGACGGTGCCAGGGCCGGCGCCCGAGACGACGCCGGCGACGGCGGGCAACCCCGGCCGCCCGATCGTCGACGGCACCGGAACGTATCCGTTGCGGGCCCGCCCTGGGCAGGCGGATCAACCCGCCGCCGGCTCAGCCTCCAGCATCACCTCGAACGTGATGCACACGGCGTTCTCCCGCGGCGCCAGCCGGCCCGCATGGGGGTGCCCGGCGCCGTCGACCACGACCAGATCGAGCTCGGCCGCCAGCGCGCCACCCGGCCCCGGGGCAATCCGCCCCTCCCGCACCAGCACCTCGGTCGCCGGATCGGCTACCGTGCGGCCGTCGGCGAAGGCCGCGCCGATCAGGCTGCCCAGGCTGCCGCGCACCGCGGCGCCGTGCAGCCCGTGGCGGCGGCACAGCGCGACCAGCGCCGCGCCGATTTCCTCGTTCGGCCGCACCCGCGCGACGACCAGCCGGGCCGGCCGCCCGGCGATGGCGACGCCAGCCGGCTCCTCCGCCGCGACGGGATGAAACAATGGGAAATTGGTCTCCGGGTCGGGATCGACCCGGATCGCCGCCACGGCCAGCCCCCAGGCGCGCGCCGGCGCGGGGGCCGCCAGGAAGGTTTCCTCCGGCAGCATGTGCCCGCCGCGCCGGGTGCCGTCAGGCTCGGTCCAGACGCCGTGGCAATGCACGAAGGGTGTGCCGTCCCGCCAGCCGAACGTGGCGTTGGCCGTCTCGACCCGCGTCGCGCGCGCCGGGTCGCCCGCCGGCAGATGCGGGTCGCTGAACCAGGCCACGTGCGTGCCGTCGCGCGGCGGTCCGGGCAGCACGTAGCGGAACGGATGCAGTGCCGCGCCGGCGAAGGTGATGCTGGCGCTGCGGAAACCGGCCGCGAGCAACGGGCCGGTCAGCGCCTCGATCAGGTTCGCCCCCTGGGCCAGGTCGTAGTCCAGCACCCGGCCGACGGCGGCAAAGCTTTCGCTCCGCGCCGCCGCCACCGGCCCGGGCTGGACCAGCCGGCGCATCAGCGGCCGACCGCGTAGCCCTGCATGCCGCGCGGGTTGGCCCCGGCGCGCAACTGCCCGCCCTCGATCCGGGCCGCCGACATCCGGCCTTCCGACCAGTCGTCGCCCTTCTCCGCCCGATGGCCGCGGCGCACCAGCTCGGCCAGCACGTCGTCGGCGAAACGGCCTTCCAGCACCAGCTTGCCCGGCCGCGCGGCGCGCGGCCAGAAGCTGGAGGTGAAATGTTCGGAGTGGAACGACGGGGCGTCGATCGCTTCCTGGATGTTCAGGTTGTGGTGCACCATGCGCAGGAAGAAGATCGTCTGCCACTGGTCCTGCTGGTCCCCGCCCGGCGTGCCGAACGCCATCCAGGGCTTGCCGTCGCGCAGCGCCATGCTGGGGGTCAGGGTCGTGCGCGGACGCACGCCGGGGGCGAGGCTGGCCGGCAGGCCGGGACGCAACCAGAACATCTGCCCGCGCGTGCCCATCGGGAAGCCAAGCTCCGGAATCACCGGAGAGGATTGCAGCCAGCCGCCCGAAGGCGTGGCGCTCACCATGTTGCCCCAGCGGTCGATCGTGTCGATATGGCAGGTATCGGCGCCGATCACGCCGAGCCGCGCCACCGTCGGCTCCCCGGCGCCAGGTGCGCGGGAGAGCAGCGCCGCCCGCGCGGCCGCAGCCTCGAAATCAAGCTCCGGCGTGCGGCCGTCGATCGTGCCGGGGCGCAGGTCCAGCGACGCCTCCGCGTCCACCAGCTTGCGTCGCTCGGCGTTGTAGGCGTCCGACAGCAGGGTGCGCAGCGGGACGTCGGCGACCCGCGGATCGCCGTACCAGGCTTCGCGGTCGGCATAGGCGAGCTTGCCGCACTCGACGATCGTGTGCACGAACGCCGCCCCGCACGGGTCCATCGCGCCGAGGTCGAAGCCGCGCAGCAGGGCGAGTTGCTGCAGCAACACCGGTCCCTGGCTCCAGGGGCCGCATTTCAGCACCGTGTGGCCGTGGTAGTCGTAGCGCAGCGGGTCCTCCACCGTCGCTTCCCAGCCGGCGAAATCGTCGGCACGCAACAGGCCGCGATGGCGCCGGCCGGTCACGTCCAGCACGTCCGTTTCGCGTTAGAAGCGGTCCACCGCGTCGGCGACGAAGCCGCGGTAGAAAGCAGCGCGGGCGGCGTCGATGCGCGCCTCGCGGCTGGCGCCGGTGGCTTCGCGCACCAGGCGCTGCCAGGTGGCGGCGAGCGCAGGGCGGGCGAAGCTGCTGCCCGGCGCCGGCACCTCGCCGTGCGGCAGGAACACCGCGGCCGAGCTTTGCCATTCCGTTTCGAACAACGGGCGCACGCCCTCGATCGTGGCGCTGACGCGCGGCACGATCGGAATGCCCGCGCCGGCGTAGCCGATCGCATAGGCCAGCACATCGGCCAGTTCCCAGGTGCCCCAGTCGCGCAGCATCAGCATCCAGGCGTCGAACGCGCCCGGCACCACCGCCGGCAGCACGCCGGTCGCCGGAATGAGATCGAGGCCGAGCGCGGCGAAGTGCTCCAGGCTCGCCGCCGCCGGCGATACCCCCTGGCCGCAGATCACCCGCTGCGCCCCGCTGCGCGCGTCGTGCAGAATGATCGGTACGTCGCCGCCCGGACCGTTCAGGTGCGGCTCGGCGACGTTCAGGGTGAAGGCGGCGGCCACCGCCGCGTCGAAGGCGTTGCCGCCGCGTTCCAGCACCGCCATGCCGACGGCGCTGGCGATCCAGTGGGTCGTGGCTACGACACCGAAGGTGCCGGATATCTCGGGACGAGTGGTGAACATGGCGGCTCCAGGCAGAGGGACATGAGGAGGCAGCGCGCTGCGGCGGGCGAAAGTGCGGCAAAACGTCGTCCCGGCCAACCGCGAGGCCCAACCGCGCCGCCCAACGCAAAATCACCCCCGCGCGGGATCGTGGCCCAAGCGGCGTCCCGGCCCCTGTGTCAGGCGGCCGGCATCCTCGCCAGCAGCGCCTCCAGCGCGGCTTCGTGCTCCCAGACCAGCCGCACGCCCAGCACCCGCACCGCGGCACGGATCTCCGCCGGCAGCCGCACCGCGTCCTTGGCCGTCGTCACCGGCAGCGCTTGCAGCCGCGCGGCGTCGGCGCGCAGCCGGGACAACTCGCGCGCGGTGAAGGTGTGGTGGTCGGGAAACGGCACGCGCCCGGCCAGGATCGCGCCAGCCTGTTGCAAGGATGCAAAGAACTTCTCCGGCCGGGCGATGCCGGAGAAAGCCAGCACGCGCGCCCCGCGCAGCGCCGCCGCCTGCGGCCCCGGTTCGAGCCGCGCGCGCAGCACGGGCAGGGCGGGCGGCAGCGCC
>JAGWSV010000186.1 GCA_028869315.1 Rhodospirillales bacterium | reverse complement strand
GCCGCGCTTCCTCTGGATGTGGCCGAACGCGCGCATCTCGGTGATGGGCGGCGAGCAGGCGGCGAGCGTGCTCGCCACCGTGCGCGGCGGCTTCGCCTCGGCGGAGCAGGGGGAGGCGTTCAAGGCGCCGATCCGCGCCGAATACGAGGCCAAGGGCCAGCCCTATTACGCCACCGCGCGGCTGTGGGACGACGGCATCATCGACCCGGCCGACACCAGGCGGGTGCTGGCGCTGTCGCTCTCGGCGGCGCTGAACGCGCCGGTGGAACCGACGCGCTTCGGCGTGTTCCGGATGTAGCCGCCCGGTCCCCGCCAGGCTGCGCGCGCCGGCCGGTGCTGCGGTGCTACTCGGCCGGCTTGCGACCGGGCCCCCCGCCAGGGCCGCCGAACGGAATGCCGTTGACCGTCACCCCGCCGTCCGGGCTGCTGGCGATCTGCCACACCAGCCGGTCGCCCTCGGTCTTGGCCAGTCCCCGCGCCATCGCCAGCATCGGCAGGACCTGCTGCAGGGCGGGGTCGCTCCTGGCCGTCTGCATCAGCTGCGCGAAGCCGGTGGCGACGAGCCGGGCCTCCCCTTGCATCACCTTCGGCGCGAGTATCCGCACCTCGCCCTTGCCGGTCAGCCGCGTCTGGCCGAGCGTGACGGAGAGCGCGTCCATCCCCATGGTGAACCCGCCATCGGCGAACAGGGCCTGCATGTCCGGCGCGAGGCGGGCCGGGTCCGGGTGCTCGGCGGTGGCGTCGATCGCCAGCCGGGTCAGCGCCGCGAGCTTGAGATCGGAGACGCTGGGGCTCAGCACCACCTGCTGCGGCACCAGCACCGCAAGCTGCGGCGGCAATCCGTCGACCGCGAGGCCGTCGAGGGCGACGCTGATCCGGCTGTGCAGCTTCCCGTCCGGCGCGTCGCTGCCGAAGCCGATCTTCAGATGCCGCGCCGTACCGCCGCCCAGGCTGCCGACCGAGAGGCGGACGCCGTCCAGCGTTTCCTCGCCCTGGAAGGACCGCAGAATGCCCCGGCTGGCGAGCACGACCCGCCGCAAGGCGGCCCGGGCCGCCGGCGGCGGCGGTTTGTGCGCGCGCGCCAGCGCCACGGCGTCCGGCCACTCGCGGCCGAGATCGGCGAACGCCGCGAGCAGCGCGCGGAGCTGTGCGGCATCGATCCCGGCGATCGTGCCGGCGGCATGCACCCGGGCCGCGCCGAACGCCACCTTCGGGGCGCCGGGGTCCTGGCCGGTGACGGTCCAGCCCTGGATGTCGGCGCGGTCGCTGAGGGTCAGGAGCCCGCCATGGTCCGCCCCGCCGGTGTCCGGGGCCAAGGTGGTGTCGAGCGTGTAGCGGTCGATGTGCTGGGTCTGGTACGAAAGCGGCCCGCGGATGTCGGAGGTGACGCCGGTGAGGCTGAGGTCGAGCTGCGACGGCGTCCGCAGCGCCGGGTCGATCACCGCATGGCCTTGCGCGCCGGCGATTCCGATCCGCACGGCGATCGGCCCCGGCGCGGCCTGCGGACCCGTGGCCTGCGGACCCGCCGCCGGCGCGCCGAGCGTGACACCGAGCGCGCGGGGAAGCTGGAGGTCGTCGACCGTCCAGGTGCCGTCGTCCGCCGGACGGGCCGCCGCGGAGATCGTGGCCGGACCGTCCTTGGCCGCGATCCCGGCGATCGGCACGGCGATCCGGTAGTGGTCGCCCGCTGCGGTGATCTGCACCGGCAGGACGGGCGCCGTCGCGCCGGGGCCGAGCAGGCTGCCGACCCAGGCCCGCAGGTCCTGCATGGCCGCCTGCGCCCCGGCCGGGCTGACCGTCGCGGCACGTGCGCCGCCGCCGCACAGCGCCAGCACCGCGCATGCCGCGAGCCAGGGCAGGCGCGCCTTGGGCAGGCGTCCCCTCGGCTCATGTCTGCTGGGCAGGTCTCGCATGCTACTCCGCATCGCCGCCTCTCCCTCGCCTGGCGGCAACCCGATGTTGCGGCCGGGGCCACGACGCCGCCGCGCCTGGCCCATGCGGACAGGTCCCGGATGTTTCCGTCCTTGCGCAACGACGGTCGTCCATTCTGGATCGGTCTTCAACAGGTTTCGGCCGCCGGGACGCGGCGCGCGCGCGGGACCCCCGCTGCGTCCGGTCCCGGCGCTCCCGCTCGACCGGCCATCGCCGCCTTGTGCGCCGGGCGCGGACCTGCGCTACACAGGACGCTCACGCCACCGGCCCGGGCTTCGCATGTTCCGTACCCTGCTGATCGCCAATCGCGGCGAGATCGCCGTCCGTATCGCCCGCACCGCGCGACGCATGGGGATCGAGACCGTCGCCGTGTTTTCCGACGCCGATGCCGGCGCACTGCACGTCGCCGGCGCGGACCGCGCGCTCCGTCTCGGGCCGGCGCCGGCGCGAGACAGCTATCTCTCGATTCCCCGCCTGCTGGAGGCCGCCGCCCGCGCCGGCGCCGACGCCGTCCATCCCGGCTACGGCTTCCTGTCGGAAAACGCCGACTTCGCCGAGGCCTGCGCCGCCGCCGGCCTTCTCTTTGTCGGCCCGCCGCCGGCGGCGATGCGCGCCATGGGTTCCAAATCCGCCGCCAAGGCGCTGATGCAGCGGGCCGGCGTGCCGGTGCTGCCGGGCTATCACGGCGACGACCAGGACCCCGAGCGCCTGGCCGCCGAGGCCGCGCGCACCGGCTTTCCCCTGCTGATCAAGGCGGTGGCCGGCGGCGGTGGGCGCGGCATGCGGGTGGTGGCCGATGCGGCGGGATTCGGCCCGGCGCTCGCCTCCGCCCGGCAGGAAGCCGCTTCCGCCTTCGGCGACGACCGGGTCCTGATCGAGCGCTACCTGCAACGCCCGCGGCATATCGAGATGCAGGTCTTCGCCGATCGCCACGGCAACGCGGTCCATCTGTTCGAACGCGACTGCTCGGCGCAGCGCCGCCATCAGAAAGTGATCGAGGAAGCGCCGGCGCCCGGGCTCGATCCCGCCCGCCGGGCGGCAATGGGGGAGGCGGCGGTCGCCTGCGCCCGCGCGGTGGGCTACGTCGGCGCCGGCACGGTGGAGTTCGTCGTCGAGGGCGACGGATTCTTCTTCCTGGAAATGAACACCCGCCTGCAGGTGGAACATCCGGTGACCGAGATGATCACCGGATTCGACCTGGTGGAGTGGCAATTGCGGGTGGCGGCCGGCGAGCGGCTGCCGGCGCAGCAGGCGGATATCCGCGCCACCGGCCACGCGATCGAGGCGCGGCTCTATGCCGAAGACCCGGCGCGCGACTTCGCCCCCGCGATCGGGCGCATCGCCGTCCTGTGCCTGCCGGCCGACGCGGAGGGAGTCCGGGTCGATGCCGGCGTGCGCGCCGGCGACACCATCCCGGTCCATTACGACTCGATGCTGGGCAAGCTGATCTGCCACGGCGCGACCCGCGACGCGGCGCTGGCCCGGTTGCGGCTTGCGCTCCGCGACAGCGTCATCGGCGGCGTCGCCAGCAACCTCGACCTGCTGGGCCGTATCGCGGCGCATCCCGATTTCATCGCCGGCGGGATCGATACCGGCTTCATCGCCAGGGAGGCCGCCGTCCTGCTTGTGCCGCCGGCCGCGCCGCCGGCGGAGGCGCTGGCGGCCGCCGCGCTCGGTGTGTTGCTGGACGAAGCCGATGCGGCCGCGGCGCCGGCCAATCCCGACGATCGTCATTCCCACCCTGATTCCCACCCTCATTCCCCTTGGCAGGTCTCGGACCTCTGGTGGCTGAACCGGGCGCCCGAGCGGGTGCTCGATTTCGTGGCCGGCGAGGTGCCGTGCCCGGTCCGGCTGCGCCGCGCCGGGGCGGCGTGGCATCTCGCCGCCGCCGGTGCCGTGTTCGCCGCCGCGACGGCGGCACGAACCCCGGACGGCCGCCTGGCGGTGTCGCTGGACGGTGCGCGGGAGACGGTGGGCTTCGTCCGCCAGGGCGATGCGGTCGCCGTGCGCCGGCGCGGCACGACCTGGCGGCTCGCTCTGCCGGATCCGGTGGCCGCGGCGGAAGCCGAGGATGATGCCGGCGGCCGGCTGGTCGCGCCGATCCCGGGCCAGGTGACGGAGGTTCGCGCCGAGGCCGGCCAGGCGGTCGCGCGCGGCGAGGTGCTGGTGGTGCTGGAGGCGATGAAGACCGTGTTTCGGCTGACCGCGCCGGCCGACGCGATCGTGGCCGACATAGCGTGCGCCGCCGGGGACACGGTCACCGAAGGCCAGGTTCTGGTCCGTTTCGCCGAGGCGGATGCCGACCCCGACGGGGCATAGGCGCCGAAACCGCGCGCCGGGGCCGCGCGGTTACCGGTGCTGCGGACCGTCCAGGCTGGTGGTGAACAGTTCCGGATGCTGCGCCAGCTTCACGATGCTGACGGCGAAGAACAGCGCGGCGAAGGCGGCCAGCACCAGGATCAGCGCCAGGTTCCGCCCGCGGCGGCGCCGGCTGAACTCCTCCGGGGAGAGCGGCATGACCGTCACCTCGATCAGCCCGCCAGCCGGTCGATGGGCAGCGCGGCGAACAGCAGGAACAGGTAAGCGAGCGAGAAGCGGAATGCCGCCCGCGCCGGTGCGTCACCGGTCAGGCTGACCCCCTGCGCATCCTGCCGATCGCGCAGCACCCGCCAGGCGCTGACGAGAAAGCCGAGGCCGAGCACGAGCGCCGTTGCCCCATAGACCGGCCCGGAGAAGCCGATCGCCCAGGGCAGCAGCGACACGCCCACCAGGACCACCGTGTAGAGCATGATCTGCCGGCGGGTTTCCTTTGCCCCGGCGACCACCGGCAGCATCGGCACGCCGGCGCGCGTGTAGTCCTCGTTGGCGTAGAGGGCGAGCGACCAGAAATGCGGGGGCGTCCAGAAGAACACGATCGCGAACAGCACGATCGGCACCAGCGGCACCGATCCGGTGACCGCGGCCCAGCCGATCACGGCCGGAAACGCGCCGGCGGCGCCGCCGATCACGATGTTCTGCGGCGTGCGGCGCTTCAGCCACATCGTGTAGACGAACACGTAAAAGCCGATCGACAGCGCCAGCATGCCGGCGGCGACGGCGTTCACCGCGAGGAACATCAGCAGCACCGAGGCGGAGGCCAGGGTGATGCCGAAGCCGAGCGCGGCGCGGGCCGGCATCCGCCCGGCGGGGATCGGCCGGTTGCGCGTGCGGCGCATCAGCGCGTCGATATCGCGGTCGAACCACATGTTGATGGCGCCGCAGGCGCCGGCGCCGACGGCGATGCACAGGATCGCGGTGACGGCGAGGACGGGGTTGATCGCGCCGGGGGCGATCAGCAGCCCGATCGCGCCGGTGAACACGACGAGCGACATGACCCGCGGCTTCAGCAGCGCGAACCAGTCGGCGACGTCGGTTTCCTGGGTGGAGATTGCCACGACGAAGGACGGGGGGGATGATTCCCCCCCGCCCGCGCCGACCGTTTCGAAGATGGTGCTCATACCCGGATCAATCGATCAGCGGCAGTTCCTCGAAGGTGTGGAACGGCGGCGGGGAGGACAAGGTCCATTCGAGCGTGGTCGCGCTCTCGCCCCAGTAGTTGTCCGCCACCCGCTCCTTCGACGTGAAGGTCCGGAACAGGACGTAGAAGAACACGAGGAAGGCGATGCCGGACAGGAAGGCGCCGAGGGAGGAGACGAAGTTCCAGCCGGCGAACGCCTGCGGATAGTCCGGGTAGCGGCGCGGCATGCCGGCGGCGCCCAGGAAGTGCTGCGGGAAGAAGGTCAGGTTGACCCCGATGAAGGTCAGCCAGAAATGCACCTTGCCCCAGAATTCCGGATACTGGTGGCCGGACATCTTGCCGATCCAGAAGTAGAAGCCGCAGAAGATGCCGAACACCGCGCCGAGCGACAGCACGTAGTGGAAATGCGCGATAACGAAGTAGGTGTTGTGCAGCACCTGGTCGATGCTGGCGTTGGCCAGCACGATGCCGGTGACGCCGCCCATGGTGAACACGAAGATGAAGCCGATCGCCCACAGCATGGGCACGGTGAACTCGATCGACCCGCCCCACATGGTCGCGATCCAGGAGAAGATCTTGATGCCCGTGGGCACCGCGATGACCAGGGTCGCGGCCATGAAGTAGGCCCGCGTGTCGACCGAGATGCCGGAGACGAACATGTGGTGCGCCCACACGACGAAGCCGATCACGCCGATCGCCACCATGGCGTAGGCCATGCCGAGATAGCCGAACACCGGCTTCTTGCTGAAGGTGGAGATCACGTGGCTGATGATCCCGAAGGCCGGCAGGAT
>JAGWSV010000185.1 GCA_028869315.1 Rhodospirillales bacterium | reverse complement strand
CGCCGCCGCCGCGCTGGGCGGGATCGACATCCTGGTCAACAATGCCTCGGCCTTCGCCAGTGCCGACACCGCCGAGGCCTGGGCCGCCAGCCTCCAGGTCGACCTGATGGCGGTGGTGCACGCGTCCCACGCCGCGCTGCCGCATCTGCGGCAGAGCACGGGCTGCATCGTCACCACCACCTCGATCTCGGCGCTGCGCCCGGCCGGGCGCCAGCCGCCCTATGGGGCGATCAAGGCGGCGGCCATCCACTACACCGCGACCCAGGCGGCGCTTTATGCGCGGGAGGGCATCCGGGTGAACGCCGTCGCCCCTGGCTCGATCGAGTTTCCGGGCGGGCTGTGGGAGCGGCGCAAGACCGAAGCCCCCGAGCTCTACAACCGGACCCTGCGCACTGTTCCGTTCGGCCGGATGGGGCGGCCGGAGGAAGTGGCCGACGTGGTGCTGTTCCTGGCCTCGCCGCTGGCGGCCTGGGTGACCGGGCAGACGATCGTCGTCGATGGCGGGCAATTGCTGGGCGCCTGAGGGGCGGCCATCCGGGCGGCGGACTCGGCCCGGTCGTGCGCTGCATGCGTCCCGGCATTGCAGAGTGCGCACTTGACGGCTATCGTCACGAGTCGACGGAGGCGTCCTCCCCGGTTCAAGAAGGAGGGGGCCGTTCGTCGAGGAAACATCGGGCGGGTCCCCGGCGCGGGGCCGGCCACAAGCAGAAAGGCAGTACGTCGATGCCCCAGGGTACGGTCAAGTGGTTCAACCCGACGAAGGGTTACGGCTTCATCGCCCCCGACACCGGCGGCAAGGATATTTTCGTCCATATCAGTGCCGTGCAGAAGGCCGGGTTGCGCACCCTGAACGAGGGGCAGAAGCTTGGCTTCGAGATCGAGCAGCAGCAGAATGGCCGCTCGGCGGCCGTCAACCTGTCGGATAGCGTCTGAGCCTTCCCGAGCGCCGGCGCGGCCGGTTCGGTTCCGACGCCCGGCGAATCCGGCCAGGGCGTGTCGGCGGCTGTCCCTGCCGCCGCCGCGCCTTGCCTTGCGTCAAGCGCCCCCCGTCCGGGGGGCTTGAAACCGTCCTGTGCCCGCCACGATTCGTGGCGGGCTTGCACGCCGCTTCGGGCGCCGCTAATGCGGCAGGCATGTTTCCGTCGCCCGACCCGCTCCGGCCGTGCGCCAGCAGGGAGACGACACGCCGCGACAGTCAAGGCGTCCCTCCACAGACGTCCGGACGTCGAACAGAAAGCAGCAAGCTGGGATCATGAGCCACACGGTCGAGCAGCGTCGGCGCGGTCCCGGATCCTCCGGCCCGCGCGCGTCAGGTCCGCGCGCAGCCCTCGATGCGGATGCGGTGCGGGCCGCCTACCGACGCTGGGCCGGCGTCTACGACACCGCCTTCGGCCTCGTTTCGGCGGCCGGCCGGCGGCGGGCGGTGCAGCAGGTGAATCGTCTGCCGGGCCGGGACGTGCTGGAAATGGGGGTCGGGACCGGCCTCGCCTTGCCGCATTACCAGGCCGACAAGCGGGTGACCGGCATCGACCTGTCCGCCGAGATGCTCGAACGCGCCCGCCGGCGCGCGGCGCGGCTCGGTCTGGCGACCGTCTCGGCCCTGCATGAGATGGACGCCGAAGCCACCGACTTTCCGGATGCCAGTTTCGATATTGCGGTGGCGATGTTCGTCGCTTCGGTGGTTCCGCACCCGCGGCGGCTGCTCGCGGAGATGCGCCGGCTGGTCCGGCCCGGCGGACATCTGCTGTTCGTCAACCACTTCGCCGCCGAGCGCGGCCCGCGCTGGTGGGTGGAATGGGCGCTTGCCCCGGCCTCCCGCGCGCTCGGCTGGCATCCCGACTTCGCGGTGGAGGCGCTGTTCAGCGCCGAGGACCGTCCGCGCCTCACGCTGCAGCCGACGCCGCCATTCGGGATCTTCACCCTGGTGCGCGTGCGCAACTGACGGGCCGGGCCTGCGGCCGCTTTCGGATCGCGGGCCCGGGCGTCGGCCCGCCGAGGATCGGCAGCCTTGCAGGCTGTCGCGCGCGCCGCTCCGTGCGTCCGGCGGGCTCAGGAGATCCCGCGCTAGGGGTTCCGCGTCTCCGCCATGCGGTCCTCGCCGCGGCGCACCTGCTCCATGCCGGCGCGAATTGCCGCGACATCGCGCGTCACCTGGCGATCGGGCCAGATCCCCGCTCCGACCCCGTCAAGCGACAGGGGCGGGGTGCACCCGGCCAGGCATGGGAGCAGCAGGCAGGGCAGGATCAGCAGGCGGGCTGCAATCCGCATCCGGGTGGCCTCGTGGGGTGACGCTTTGCTTCTAGCCGCCGGGCCGCGCCATGGCCAGCCGGACCGGCCGGTCGCGGGCGGCGGCGGACACCGCGTCTCGCCGCCGGCGCGCCACCCGGCTATTGTGGCGACCGCGTTGCAACAGGAGGTTCCCCGCATGCCCGCCTACCGCTCCCGCACCACGACCCACGGCCGCACCATGGCGGGGGCGCGCGCGCTGTGGCGCGCCACCGGCATGACCGACGGCGATTTCGGCAAGCCGATCATCGCCATCGCCAACTCCTTCACCCAGTTCGTGCCCGGCCACGTGCATTTGAAGGATCTCGGCCAACTGGTCGCCGCCGAGATCCAGAAGGCCGGCGGCGTCGCGAAGGAGTTCAACACCATCGCGGTCGATGACGGTATCGCCATGGGCCACGAAGGCATGCTGTACAGCCTGCCTTCGCGCGAATTGATCGCCGACGCGGTCGAATACATGGTCAACGCGCATTGCGCCGACGCGCTGGTCTGCATTTCCAACTGCGACAAGATCACGCCTGGGATGCTGATGGCGGCGATGCGCCTGAACATCCCCACCGTGTTCGTCTCCGGCGGGCCGATGGAAGCCGGCAAGATCGTGCAGGGCACCGCCTCCCGCGCGGTCGATCTGATCACCGCCATGGTGGTGGCCGCCGATCCGACCGTGTCGGAGGCCGACACCGCGGTGATGGAACGCTCCGCCTGCCCGACCTGCGGGTCGTGCTCGGGGATGTTCACCGCCAACTCGATGAACTGCCTGACCGAGGCGCTGGGCCTCGCGCTGCCCGGCAACGGCACCGTGGTGGCGACCCACGCCGATCGGCGCAAGCTGTTCGTGGAAGCCGGCTGGACGATCGTCGATCTCGCGCGGCGCTGGTACGAGCAGGACGACGCCTCCGTGCTGCCGCGCAACATCGCGTCCTTCGCCTCGTTCGAGAATGCGATGTCACTCGATATCGCCATGGGCGGCTCGACCAACACCGTGCTCCACCTGCTGGCGGCGGCGCAGGAGGGCGGGGTGACATTCGCCATGGAAGACATCGACCGGCTGTCCCGGCGGGTGCCCAATCTCTGCAAGGTCGCGCCCTCGGTGCCCGACGTGCATGTGGAGGACGTACACCGCGCCGGCGGGATCATGGCGATCCTGGGCGAGCTCGACCGCGCCGGGCTGATCCATCGCGACGTGCCGACCGTGCATGCGCCGACCCTGGGCCAGGCGCTGGACCGCCACGACATCCGCGGCCCGGCCGGCGCGGAAGGATCGAATGCCGAGTTCTTCCGCGCCGCCCCCGGCGGGGTGCGCACCACGGAGGCGTTCAGCCAGGCCAGCCGCTACACCGCGCTCGACCTCGACCGCAGCGGCGGCGTGATCCGCGACGCCGAGCACGCGTTCAGCAAGGATGGCGGACTGGCGGTGCTGTACGGCAACATCGCCCGCGACGGCGCGATCCTGAAGACCGCCGGGGTCGATGCGGCGATCCTGAAATTCTCCGGCCCGGCGCGGGTGTTCGAAAGCCAGGACGATGCGGTCGCCGGCATCCTCGGCGACAAGGTGAAGCCGGGCGACGTGGTGGTGATCCGCTACGAAGGCCCCAAGGGCGGGCCGGGCATGCAGGAGATGCTCTATCCGACCAGCTACCTGAAATCCAAAGGCCTGGGCAAGGTCTGCGCGCTGATCACCGACGGGCGCTTCTCCGGCGGCACCTCCGGCCTGTCGATCGGGCACATGTCGCCGGAAGCGGCCGAGGGCGGCGCGGTGGCGCTGATCGAGGAGGGCGATACGATCGAGATCGACATCCCGGCCCGCACCCTGAACGTCGCCGTCAGCGATACCGACCTCGACGCGCGGCGCCAGCGGATGGAAGCGCGCGGGGCGCAGGCCTATCGCCCGGTTTCCCGCCAGCGGGTGGTGTCGCAGGCGCTGCAGGCCTATGCGGCGCTGACCACCAGCGCCTCCCGCGGGGCCGTGCGCGACGTGAGCCAAGTCCAGGCCCGGCGCTGAACCCGGGCCCGTTCGACACCCATCGGATCGATCAGCGGTGTCGAACGGGCGCTGATACCAACCCGCTTCGATGTTGACCCATGAAGGATGGGTCAACGCGGGCTG
>JAGWSV010000184.1 GCA_028869315.1 Rhodospirillales bacterium | reverse complement strand
TGCGCCGCGGCTTCGAGATCGGCTTCCTGCTGTTCCTGCCGTTCCTGGTGATCGACATGGTGGTGGCCAGCGTGCTGATGAGCCTCGGCATGATGATGCTGCCGCCGAGCGTCGTGTCGCTGCCGTTCAAGCTGATCTTCTTCGTCCTGGTCGACGGCTGGAGCCTGGTCGCCGGCAGCCTGGTGCGCAGCTTCCACGCCTGAACCGGGCGCCGGCGGGGCTACATCGTGAGCGCGGCGCCGGCCTCAGCCGGCGTCAGCGCCCAGGCGCCGCCGACCGGTCCCGGCGCGCACCAGAACGGTACGCCGTTGCGGGTACGCACGTTCGGCTCCAGCCCCATCCCCGCCCGCAGCGCCCGGAACAGCGCGCCATGGGCGACCACCAGCACCGCCGGCGGATGGGCGGTGGCGCGATTGACCGCGGAGACCGCACGCCGGCGCAGGGCGGCGAAGCTCTCGGCGCCCTCGGGCGTGAGCGCGCCGCTGATCCATTCGGCGAACCAGTCGGCCATCGGCTGGCCCTCCTGCACGCCGAACGCCACCTCCCGCAGCCCGTCGTCGACCGCCACCGGCAAGCCGAGCGCCGCACCGGCGATCGCGGCGGTGTCGCGCGCGCGCGACAGCGGCGAGGCGACGATGCTGGCGATCCCCCGCCCGCGCAGCAGCGCCGCCGCCGCCTGCGCCTGGGCGATCCCGTTGGCGTTGAGCGGGATGTCGATATTGCCTTGCGAAAGGTTGCGCGCGTTCCAGTCCGTCTCCCCATGGCGGAGGAACCAGAACGGAACGCGTGCCAGCACGGGCTCGGCGGCAGACCCGTCCATCAGGCTTCCAGGCCTTCGGCCGCCATCGTGCGCTGCACCGCCGGCCGCGCCAGCATGCGCGCATAATGCGCCTGGCAGTTCGCCGGCAGCGCCATCTTCATCCGCCCGGCACCCCAGAACTCGACATAGAACAGCGCCGCGTCGGCGATCGAGAAGTCGCCCAGCACATAGTCCTTGCCGGCCAGGGCCTGGTTCGCAACCTCGAGGCCGCGGGTGAAGATCTCCCGCCCGCGCGCCTTCGCCGCCTCGGGCTCGGCGGTGGGGGCGAGACTATCGGGGCGGAACATCAGGGTGAAGCCGCGCATGTGGATGCTGGAGACCACGTGGTCCATCGCCTCCAGCGCCCGCGCCTGGCCTTCGGCGTCTTCCGGCAGCAGCTTCGCGGCGGGATGGGTGCGAGCCAGCCAGAACGCGATCGCCGGGAACTCGGTCAGCACGGACCCGTCGTCGCGCACCAGGGTGGGCACCTTGGATTTCGGGTTGAGCGCGGTGAAGGCCGGCGCGAACTGCGCGCCCTCGCGCAGGTTCACCGCTTCCGTCTCGTAGGGCGCGCCGATTTCCTCGAGCAGCAGGTGGATGCCGAGCGAGCAGGCGCCCGGCGCGTAGAGAAGCTTCATCGTTTTCCTCCGTTGGCGTGGCGCGCGGTCAGCCGAGGCGCCGCAGCGCGCCGATCGCGGGACGCGGCAGGCCCAGGGTCTCGCGCAGGGTGGTGCCGGTATAGTCGGCCTGGTGCAGGCCGCGGCGTTGCAGTTCGGGGACGACGCGGCGCACGAAATCCTCGTAGGCACCGGGCACGTGGGACGCGGCGATCACGAAGCCGTCGCAGGCCGGGGTGGCGAACCATGCCTCCATCTGGTCGGCGACGTCGCGCGCCGAGCCGCAGAGCACCGGGTGGTCGCGCAAGGTGCCGCGGCCGGAGGCCTCCATGAAGTCGCGCACGGTCGGGTTCTTCTTGCCGCTGCGCCGGACCACGCGGTCGCGCATGCCCTGGATGCCGGTGATGCCCGCCAGTTCCTCGTCACTGAACGCCTCGTCCATGCCCTTGCGGGCGAAATCGAAGTTCAGCACTTCCGACAACAGCGACAGCCGGTCGATGTCGCGCGGCAGGCGCTCGATCAGGGCAAGCTTGTCTTCGGCCTCGGCCCGGGTTTCCGCCACCACGGGATAGACCGCCATCGCCACGTGCACCGTGGCGGGATCGCGCCCCGCCTTGGCGACCATCGCCTTGAAGGCGGCGTAGTCGGCGCGCGCCCGGTCGATTTCTTGGTAGGCGACGAAAATGAGCTCGGCCCAGCGCGCGGCGAACTGCTGGCCGCGCCCCGACTGGCCGGCCTGGATCAGCACCGGGTGGCCCTGCGCCGAACGCGGCACGGTGAACGGGCCGCGGGAGCGGAAGAACCGCCCCTGATGGTCGAGCCGGTGCACCTTCTCCGGATGGGCGAACAGGCCCGCGGCCTTGTCCACCACCAGCGCGTCGTCCTCCCACGTGTCCCAGTGGCCGAGCACGACCTCCAGGAACTCGTCGGCGCGATCGTAGCGCGCGTCGTGGCCCATGTGCTCGGCGAGGCCCATGTTCAGCGCCTCGCCGTCGTTCACCGAGGTCACCACGTTCCAGGCGGCGCGCCCGCCGGTCATCAGGTCGAGCGTGGCGAACACCCGGGCGACGTGGAACGGCTCGTAATAGGTGGTGGAGTAGGTGGCGCCGAGGCCGAGCCGTTCGGTCGCCATGCCCATCACCGTCAGGATGGTGACCGGGTCCATCTTCACGCAGCGGATCCCGTTGGCGACCGTATGGGCGTGGTCGCCGCCGAAGCGGTCCGGCATCGCCAGGCGGTCGTCGAAGAAGCCGAGATGGAACTTGCCGGCTTCCAGCACGCGCGCGATGCGCTGGTAGTAGGCGGCCGAGGTGAAATCCGGCGCGGCGTCCGGGTGGCGCCAGGAGCCGACGAAGTTGGAACAGTTCTGGGCCTGGAGAAAGGCCACCAGGGTCATCTGGCGCATCGTCGTTCCCTCGCCGCGCGGCCGGCGGATCACCGCCGGGTGCTTCCCTCCGCTATACAAGCGGTCTGCCACGGGCGGAAGCCGCGGCGCGCCGAGGCGCCGGGCAGGCCGGCGGCGACGCCGGAGCGGGCAGGCGAGGCCGGCCTTGGCCGCCCGCCCGCCTTCCCTGCGGCGAAACGCTTGACGCGGTGTCACGGCCGCGTCATCTGTTTATGGAGTGTTGCGCATGATGCGTCTGGAAGATTCGCGGCCTGCTCCGATGTCTGCGCATGCCTCGAACGTCAGCTGCGTGGGGGATCAGGTGAAGCGGGTCGGGGAGGATTCGGCGCGTTGCGGGCAGGCCCGGGTGGCGGCGATGGGCAGCGATCGGGCAATCGCCCTGTCGTCTGCGCCGCGATGACGCGTCCCCCGGCCCGATGCATCGGCCAGGGCTTCCGGCAACGCGGTCCGGCGTCGGCAACCGATCCATGACGGCGTCCGACGCATGGCGGCCGGCGCATGGCGATCGGCGCAGGACCGACGCGAGCGGGGTGAACCGACGCCAGGATACGGCAAGCCGGCCGAAGGTCCCTGGGAGGACCGTACCTGGGAGGAAGGTCCCTGGGCGGAACGACATCGGGCGGAAGGACACATGAACACTTCGATCGGCGATATCCGGCAGATCGTATTCGACACGCTGCGCCCGTCGCTGCAACGGCCGGTTCCGCTTTCGGATGCGACGAATATCGTCAACGATCTCGGTCTCGATTCCGTCGCGATGATGGATTTCGTCATGGAAATCGAGAACCGGCTGGATATCTCGGTGCCGCTCGACCGGATCGCCGAGATCGAGTCGCTGGGCGATCTCGTGCGCACCCTGCGCGAGCTGAAGGGCGTACCCTGACCGATGTCACTCCTCGATAAGTTCGCTTCGCTGCGCGCCGCCTATGACGGGCTGGAGAGCAGCAGGGCCAATCCGTTCAACGTCGCCTTCGACCGCGTCCTCTCGCCGACCGAGGCGAAGATCGGCGATCGCGATATCCTGCTGTTGGGAACCAACAACTACCTGGGCCTGACCTACGATCCGGCGGTGATTGCGCGGGCGGTCGAGGCGATCGAGACGTTCGGCTCCGGCACCACGGGCTCGCGCATCGCCAATGGCAGCTACGATGGGCACATGCGGCTCGAACGCGCGCTCGCCGATTTCTACGGCCGCAGGCACGCGATGGTTTTCTCGACCGGCTACCAGGCGAATGTCGGCATGCTGTCGGCGCTCGCCGGCAAGAACGACCATCTGCTGCTCGACGCCGACTGCCACGCCAGCATCTATGACGGCGCCCGCCTCGGTCACGCCCAGGTGACCCGTTTCCGCCACAACGACCCGGACGACCTCGCCATCCGCCTGCGTCGGCTGGGCGATACGCAGGGCGACAAGATCATCGTCGTCGAAGGCATCTATTCGATGCTCGGCGACTCGGCGCCGTTGCGCGAATTCGCGGCGGTGAAGCGGGAGTGGGGCGCCTATCTGGTGGTCGACGAAGCCCATTCGCTGGGCGTGCTCGGCGAAACCGGCCGCGGCCTTGCCGAGGCGGCGGGGGTGGAGGACGACGTCGACTTCATCGTCGGCACCTTCTCCAAGAGCCTCGGCGGCGTCGGCGGCTTCTGCGTCAGCGACCTGGACGGCTTCGACATCCTGCGCGTCGTCAGCCGCCCCTACATGTTCACGGCCTCGCTGCCGCCAAGCGTGGTCGCGGCGGCGCTGGAGGCGCTCCGGCAGTTGCGCGCGCGCCCGGTGCTGCGCAAACGGCTGATGGACAACGCAAGGCGGTATTATGACGGGCTTGCCGAGCTTGGCTTCGATCTCGGGCCCGAGCCCAATCCGGTCGTCTCGGCGATCATGCCGGACCCGGAGAGCGCCTTCGCCTTCTGGTCGCGCCTGCTGGACGCCGGGCTCTACACCAATGTGAGCCTGCCGCCGGCGACCCCGAAGGGCCTCGCGCTGCTGCGATCCAGCGTCAGCGCCGCGCACACGCCGAGCCAGATCGACCACGCCCTGTCGCTGTTCGCCGAGGTCGGCCGCAGCATGGGGCTGATCGCACCGGCCCGCCTCGCGCTGCGGGCGGCCGGCTGAACCGGCTGGCGCGCGAGCCCCGCGCTCAGTAGTGCTTCATCCGGATCGCGATCGGATTGTCGCCGAACCGCGCTTTGACCCTGACGCGGCTGAGCGCCGGCGGACCGAAATAGAGCGTCGGGTTGTTGGAAAAGCCGAAGCCCTCGGCCGGAATCCCGAGCGCCGTCGTCTTGAAGTGACCGCTGTCGTCGCGATCGTGGAACAGCGCCACGGCGTAATAGCCCGGCTTGGCGAAGGCGAAGCAGGCGCGGGTGACCGGCAGGCCGACCGGCAGCGACTGCCGGGCGAGCTTGAACTTGCCGTCGAGGAAATGCGCGGCGTCGTCCGGGTAGATCGTGATCGTCACGCGCCCGGCGGTGGAGCGCACGCCGGTGACGCTGATCTGCAGCCGGACCTGGTGGGGATCGGACGGGGTGCAGCGGAGCGGCGCGGCGGCCAGGGCGGCGTGCCCCAGCGACGCGAGCACGGCCAGCAGCACTGCCGGTCGAAAGCGATGGCACGACATGGCAGCGCTGTTCCGGATGGTCCCTTGCCCGCATCCGCCATGCCGTCGTGCCGCCCCGTGCGGCGCGGGATCGAGGCGGCGGCCAACGCGGCGGTTTCTATCGTCCCCCCCGCCGGCTCCGCAAGGGGGCGCACTTTGACCGTGCGGCCGGCATGGCCGACACCGCCTTGGGCCGGCCGCCGGCGATAGGACGCGCATGCGGGTTCTCCAGCAAGGCGGCGCCCTGCAGGCCGGGCGGGGCGAGATCGCCGTATTCCGCCACAACCTGTTCCGGATTTCGGAGCCGTTCATCACCCAGCAGGCGCAGCAGCTTCGCCGCTACCGGCCGCTCTATCTCGGCCGGCTGCGCTACGGCGCGCCGCCCGCCGGGGCCACCGCGCTCGCGCTCGAGGATCTCGGTCCCTTCTGGCCCATGCCGCGCATCGCCTGGCAGATGCTCGCCCGCAACCCGGGGCCCTATCTGCGCCTGCTGGGCGATCGCCGCCCGTCGCTGATCCACGCCCATTTCGGGATCGAGGGCGTCTACGCCCTGCCCCTGGCGCAGCGGCTCGGCGTGCCGCTGGTCACGACCTTCCACGGCTATGACGCGACCCTGTCCACCGCCGCCCTGCTCACCTCGCCGGCCTGGGCGAACTACCCGCTGTTCCGCCACCGGCTCGCCGGCGCCGGCGACCTGTTCCTGTGCGCCTCGTCCTTCGTCCGCGACCGCGTGCTCGCCATGGGGTTTCCGGCGGCGCGCACGCAGGTCCACTACATCGGCGTCGATTGCGCGGCGATCCGGCCGCGGTCGGCGGAGGAGGAAACGCCGACGATCCTGCACGTCGCCCGCCTGGTCGAGGTCAAGGGCGCGGAGTACCTGGTCCGCGCGCTCGCCGCGTTGCCGGCGCGGCACGCGCGGGTGGACCTCGTCGTCATCGGCGACGGTCCGCGCCGCGCCATGCTGGAAAAGCTGGCCGGGACGCTGGGCCTGGGCGCGCGCGTGCGGTTCCTGGGCGCCCTGCCGCACGCGGAGGTCCTGGCCTGGATGCGCAAGGCGGCGATGCTGGCGCTGCCGAGCGTGCGCACCCGCACCGGCCGGGTCGAGGGCCTGGGCATGGTGCTGCTGGAAGCGGCGGCCTGCGGCGTGCCGGCGGTCGGATCGCGCATCGGCGGCATTCCGGAAGGCATCCTCGACGGCGAAACCGGCCTGCTGGCGCCCGAACGCAACGCCGCGGCCTTGGCCGAGCGCATGAGCGCGCTGCTCGATGACCGCGACCTTCGCGCGCGCATGGGCAGCGCGGCGCGCCGCCATATCGAACGGCGGTTCGATCTCCGTCGCCAGACCGAAACCTTGGAGGGATTCTACGATGCCGTCCTGTCCGGGCGGGAATAGGAACGGCGGCGGCACGGGCGCGGCGGCGCCGGTCGAGGCGCCGGCACGCGGCGCCGCGCCGCTGGAATCGGCCGTCGTCGTCGCCCATCCCGATGACGAGATCCTGTGGCTGAGCGGCCCCCTCGGGTCGGCCGACCGGGTCGTTTTCTGCTTCGGCGATCCGTTCGGCCGCCCCAAGCTCGCCGCCGCCCGGCGCCGCGCGGTCGCGGCCCTGGCGCTGCCGCGCCTCGTCGAGCTGCGGATACCGGAAAGCGGCGCCCGGTTCGCGGCCGACTGGGGGCAACCGCGGCTCACGCGCTGCGGCATCGACGTCATCGATGCCGCGGCGCGGGCGCGCTACGAGGCCAATTTCACCATCCTGGTGGACCGGCTGCGGCCGCTGCTCCGCGCCTGCCGCGACGTCTACACCCATAATCCGTGGGGCGAATACGGCCATACCGAGCATATCCAGGTCTATCGCGCCGTCGCGGCGCTGCAGGCCGAACTGGGGTTCACGATCTGGTTCGGCAACTATGTCGCCGCGCGCAGCTGGCCGCTGGCGCGCGCGATCGGCCGCGCCCCGTGCTGGACGGCGCGCCGGACGATCGCGCCCGACCTGGCGACGGCGCGGCGGCTCGCGCGCCTCTATCGGCGCCACGGCGCCTGGACCTGGTCGCGCTTCCACCGCTGGCCCGCCGAGGAGGTGCTGTACGCCCAGCCGTCCGCCGCGGCCGGGGACGCGCGCCGGGCGCTGTCGGGCGAAGTGCTGTGCGACGTGGCGGCGCTGCGGTGGTGGGCGCCGTGGCGCACGGCCGCACGGCGTCTCGACTGACGGCGGTGGATGCTCGACAAGAAAGCCGGCGCCGGCGTGCGGTTTTCCCGCAACGCCGGCGCATGCTAAGCCGTCGCCCGGCCAGCGTCCTGCCCCTGACCGCCGCGGCCCGTCGCAGCGGCCGCCAGGGATCGGCCGGCCAGCGAACTCAACGCGCCGGCGTGCGCCCGGACCACCCGGCCGGGCGACGGGCGTTGCCGGCGGCGCGCCGCGATGGCTGCACAACGGAAGATGGATCTGTCACCTCGATGAGCGAAGCCTCCCTGTCCAAACGACTGAGCGGCCTTGGCGCCGGCCTGCGCTTCCTGGCCAAGGCGGTGGGCACGCGCTACACGCCGCTGCTCGCCCAGGTCGTGGTGACGCGCCGCTGCAATCTCGCCTGCGGCTACTGCAACGAGTACGACGATCATTCGCCGCCAGTGCCGCTCAGCGACCTGCTGGCCCGGATCGATCATCTGGCCGGGCTCGGGACCGCCTCGATCACCTTCACCGGCGGCGAGCCGCTGCTGCACCCCGAGCTCGACCAGGCCGTCCGCGCCGCGCGCGCCCACGGCATGATCGTGACGATGATCACCAACGGCTTCCGCCTGACCCGCGAGTGGATCGACCGGCTCAACGCCGCCGGCCTGCAGGGCATGCAGATCAGCATCGACAACCTGCAGCCAGACGACATCTCGATGAAGAGCCTGCGTTCGGTGGAGAACAAGCTCGCGCTGCTGGCGGAACATGCAAGGTTCAAGGTCAACGTCAATTCGGTGCTGGGCGTCAGCGGCGAGCGGACCCAGGACGTGGTGACGGTGGCGGAGACCGCGGCGAAACACGGCCTGCAGCACTCGGTCGGCGTGCTGCACGACCATAGCGGCCTCCTGAAGCCGCTCAGCGCGCGCCAGATCGAGGCCTACCGGCAGGTCACCCGGATCTCGCCGTCGATCGTGCACAGCCTCAACTACCGGCTGTTCCAGAAGAACCTGATGAACGGCCGGCCGAACGAATGGAAGTGCCGCGCCGGGGCGCGCTATCTTTACGTCACCGAGGACGGGCGGGTGCACTGGTGCTCCCAGCAGCGCGGCTATCCGGGCATTCCCTTGCTCGAATACGGGCGCGCGGACATCCGGCGGGAATACCACACCGAAAAATCCTGCAGCCCGACCTGCACGCTGAGCTGCGTGCACCAGATGAGCATGTTCGACCGCTACCGCGGGGCGCAGACGGCGGCGCCCCGGCCGGCTGCGGCGCCGCCGGCCGGGGCTAAATCGGTCGCCGCGGAATGATCCCGATACGGACTGAAGCGGCCGGTCAGCTTCGCGCGTAGCGGAACAATCCGCCATAGGCCAGCGCCATGGCGGCCGCGACGATGCCGAGCTGGAGCCGGGGGTCGCCGCCGCCCGCGTAGTGCCGCGCCGCCAGCGCCAGCAGGACCATCGCGCCGGTGCCGAGGAGCGGCGCGGCGAGCGCCCGCGCCAGCCGGCCCGGGCGCATGCCCCAGCGGCGCCGCAGATAGACCGCGCCCCAGGCGATGAGCAGCGGATAGATGCCGAGCCAGACCGCGGAAACGGCGACGATGCCGGTGCCGGCGGGAAACCGGAAGCCGACGGCGGCGATGCCGGCGGCCAGCAGCGCCAGGGTCGCCGCCGACACGCGGGCCGCCAGGCCCGGCCGCCCCGCCGCCATCAGCACCGGCGTCAGCAACTGGGAGACGACGCGCAGCAGCCCGGCCGCCGCCAACACCTGCAGCGGCAGGGCAGCGGCGGCATAGCTGTGGCCGTGCCGGTCATGCAGCATCGCGGTGAGCGGCCCGGCCGCCAGCATCAGGCCCGCCATCAAGGGGGCGGTCAGGCTGACCAGGCGGCGCAGCGACCAGAGCAGCGACTGCGCCAGCGCCTCCTGGCTCGCGGCAGCGCGGGCGAAGACCGGCAGCGACGCGCGGTTCACCAGGGTGCCGACCGCCATCGCCGGCTCCATGGCGATGTCGAACCCGACCCGGTAGATCGCCAGCGGCGCGGCGCCGTAGAACCAGCCGATCAGCAGGTAGTCGACGTTCTTGAAAATCTGTTCGGCAACGTTCGCCGCCGCGGCGCGGACGCCGAAGCGCACCAGCGGGCGGATCTCCGGCAGGTGGAACCGGAGCCGCGGCAGGAACGGCCGTGCCACCATGGCGCCGAGGAGAACGTAGAGGCCGCTCGCCGCATAGCCGGCGACGAGGGCCCAGGCGCCGGCGCCGGCCACCGCCAGCCCGAGGCGGGTCAGCGCGGCAGCCAGCGTCGCGGCGACGTTGACGACGGCGATGCGCTCGAACTGCAGGTCGCGGTTCATCAGCGCCAGCGGAATGAGCGCGGCCCCCACCAGCGGCTGCTTCACCGCCGCGGCGATGAAATAGCCCGCCATGCCGGCGACGCCATAGGCCGCCGCGATCCCCGGGGCCGCCAGCAAGGTCGCGCCGGCGACCAGCACCGCGGTGCCGATCACGAACCAGAACAGCGTGTCGAGCTGCGGCCGTGACAGCGTCTCCGCCTGCACCAGCGCCTCGCTGGTGCCGAAGCCGTCGAACGCCTCGATGATCATCGCAATCGAAACGACGAGCGAGGCGACGCCGACCTGCTCCTTGGTCAGGAACAGCAGGACGGCAACGATCGTCGAAAAATCGATGACCTTGGCGACGATCGTGGCGCCGCCCAGCCAGTTGAAGCCGCGCCCGAGCTGCCGGCGGTGGCTCGCATGCGCCTCGCTGCCGCGCGGGTCCGGCGCGGGGGCGGCGCCGGGTCGGCGGCGATCGGGCCCGGCGCTCATTTGGCGGCGACCGGGTCCGCCGAGGCAGCGGGGTCGGCCGGCAGCACGGGATCGGGCGGCAGCACCCAGGAGCGGGTCCGCAGGAGATGGACGAGCCAGAGCAGCGACTTCTCGCGCCAGGCGCGGCGTTGCGCGCGGCCCCAGGCGCCGCGCCCGACCGGCGCCGCCGCGAGGCGCTGCGCGAGCAGCGCGGCGATCTTGTGCGCCCTCGCCTCCCAGGTGAAGCCCTCGCCGTCGGCCGCCGCGGCGGCGGCGAGCCGGGCCGCGAGGGCCGGGTTTCCGGTCAGCTCCCTGAGCCCGTCGACCAGCGCGTCCACATCGTCGGGCGGGCAGAGGAAGGCGTTGCGCCGGTGTTCCAGAACCTCCTGCACGTCGGGCGTCTGCCCGGCCAGGATCGGACGGCGGGACGCCAGATAGAAGAACAGCTTGAGCGGCAGCACGGTCGAGCCGTACTGGGCGAGCGGCTGCCAGGACGGCGGGATCAGCAGCACGTCGGCGGCGCCGACATACTGCGCCAGCGCTTCGGCCGGCTGGAACGGGATGATGCGGACATTGGGCACGCCGCGCGCCAGGACCTCGATCGGGCCCTCGCCGTACGAACCGACCAGGATGAACGCGAGCCCGGGCAGGCGCCTGGCCGCCTCGATCACCAGATGCAGGCCCTTCTTGTGGTTGATCCGGCCGGTATAGACCACCGTCCGGCGGTCGGCGGCGACGCCGATGCGCGCCTTCGCCGCCGCCGCCGGCTCCGGCGCGGGCAGGCGCCGCGGCTCGAAGCCGTTATGGATGCAGCACAGCTTCTCCGCCGGGACGCCGAGTTCGAGATATTTCCGCCGCGTGTACTCCGAGTGGCAGATATGGACGAGGAAGCGCGGGTGGCAGATCAGCCGATAGAGCCAGAACCGCAGCGGCGGGATCTGGTCGGGCCACGGGCGGTAGTGGTCGAAGGCGACGCGCTGGCCGAACCGCAGCGCCAGCCAGGCGACCCACAGGTTGCGGGTATAGACGAGATCCGCCTGGCGGAACGCCCGCCGGAACACCAGGGTCAGGCCGCACAGGACGTGCCGCAGGGCAGCCGGCCGCAGCGGCGCGCGCGCGCGCAGCACCGGCATGCCGGCCAGACGTTCGACCGCGGCCGGATCCGCCGCCCCGGGCAGGGGAACATGCAGCGACGCCCCGGTGAGAAGCGGCGCGAGATAGCGTGCCGTGGTGGTGAACACCTCGGCATCCGCTTCGGCGCTCGGCAGGGGGTTCTCGAAGGCGAACAGGATGTTCATCGGCGATCCGCAAGCAACCGGCGGCGCGGGCGGCGGCACCCTCGCCGACCGGGCGCGCCTCCCGCCCAGGCCTCCGTCGGATGGGCGCGCGGGCTCGCGCGGCGCGGCGGCGAATGCGGCCGGCCGGGACGCAGCCGCCCGGTTCGCGCAGGAAGACTTCGCGCAGCAAGACCCCGCGCAGAAAGATGGACGATCACAGCAGCTTGCGGGCGCTGCGCATCAGCCGGGTGACCAGCCCGGCCGGCTGCGCGGCGGCGAGCGCCACCGCCGGCACCGTCGCGATGGTCTTGCCGCCCGCGCTCACGGTGATCCGCCCGACGACGGCGCCCTTGGCGAACCCTCCAGGCTGCGGCGGATCGAGCAGCAGCTTGGTCTGCAGCGACGTGGCCGCCGCGGTCGGCAAGGTCCGCACCACGTCATGCGCCGCGCCGACCGCGATGGTTTCCTGCTTCCAGCGCGAGCTCGTCAGGGTGCCGAGCGGCCGGCCCGCCGCGGCCACCGTCGCGTTGGTATAGAATTGGTACCCGTAGTCGAGCAGCGCCTCGATCGCCTTCGTGCTGGCCGACCAGCTCGGTCCGCCGAGCACCACCGCGATCAGCCGGCGGCCGCCCCGCACCGCGGTCGCATCGATGCAATGGCCCGCCTCGTCGGTGCGGCCGGTCTTCAGCCCGTCCACGGTCGGGTCGTGGAACAACACCGGGTTCCAGCTGCGCTGGCGGATCTTGTCGAACGTGTAGTGTTTCCTGGCGGAGATCCGCAGCACCTGCGGGAACCGGCGCAGGATCGCGCGCGACAGCAGTGCGATGTCGCGCGCGCTGGAATACATTGCCGGGTCCGGCAGCCCGTCCACGTCGGTATAATGCGTGTTGGCCAGTCCCAGCCGGGCGGCCGTCGCGTTCATCATCCTGACGAACGACCCGCGGGTGCCGGCGATCGCCTGCGCCAGCGCCACCGCGGCGTCGTTGCCGGAATCGATGATCAGGCCATGCAGAAGCTGGTCGACCGTCACCTGGGTCGCGGGCGAGATGAACATCCGCGAGCCGCCGGTGCGCCAGGCCGCGACGCTGACCGGCACCGCCTGGTCCAGCTTCAGCCCGCCTGCGGCGATGCGCTGGTAGGTGAGGTACACCGCCATCAGCTTGGCGAGGCTCGCCGGCGGCCAGTGCAGGTCCGGGACCTTCTCGGCGATGATGGCGCCGGTCGCCGCGTCCATCAGCACGTAGCTCGCCTGATCGGCCAGCGCGGGCGGCGGCGGCATGTCGGCCACCGCGAGCGGGGCGACCGCCGGCGGGCCGGACGGCGCCGCCGGAAGCACCGGCGCCAGGACGTGATGAGCATGGGCGGGATGACCATGAGCGGGTCGCGCCGCCCGGGCCCCGGGCCCCGCGATGCCGCCAGCCAGCAGCATCCCGCCGGCCAGGGCGGCGATGAAAGGTCGGTAACGAACCATGAAGGACTCCGCGCAGAGACGACCGAGGCGCGGTCCTATAGCAAACACTTCGCGCCGCCGCGCCCGGCTGCGGGAAAATCAGCGCGGCAGGCCGGACGGCGGGCCGGCGCCGACTTTCTTTTCAACACCGACTTTCTCTTCAGGCTCCACACGACCGCCGGCGCGGCCGGACTTGCGTCCGCCCGCGCCGGCGGCTAGAAGCCGGCCTCTCGTGCGTCCGGGCCTGGAATGGGCATGCCCGGCCACGAAGCACGCGCATCCGGACGTCGTCGATCCCCGGTCATGCGCCGCCAGCCAGAAGGAGATCCAAATGCCCAAGGCGAAGACCAAGTCCTCGGTCAAGAAGCGGTTCAAGATCACCGCGACCGGGAAGGTGCTGGCCGGTCCCGGCAAGAAGCGCCACAACCTCTCTGCCCGCTCACAGAAGGCGATCCGTTCCAACCGCGGCAGCCAGGTGCTGACCCCGATGGACGCGCGTACCGTTAAGCAGTGGGCCCCCTACGGGCTGGGCTGAGGGAGAAGCACGATGGCACGCGTCAAGCGGGGCACGACCACCCACGCCCGTCACAAGAAGGTCCTGAAGCAGTCGAAGGGCTTCGTCGGCCGCTCCTCCACCACCTACCGCGCCGCGCGGGAACGGCTGGAGAAGTCGCTCCAGTACGCCTATCGCGACCGGCGCAACAAGAAGCGCGATTTCCGCGGCTTGTGGATCCAGCGCATCAACGCCGCGGTGCGCGAGCACGGGCTGACCTACTCGCGCTTCATCGACGGGCTCAACAAGGCCGGCATCGAGATCGACCGCAAGGTGCTGGCCGCGATCGCCTATGACGACGCGGCGAGCTTCGCCGAGATCGTCAAGAAGGCCCAGGATGCGCTGGCATCGGCGGCGCCGGGCTGACCGAGGCTGACGGAGCCCGCTCCGCCACGCCGCGCAAGACCAGGAAGGGGCCGCCTGCGCGCGGCCCCTTTTTCATTTCGAGAGCGACCATGACCGACGATCTTTCCGCCCTGCAAGCCGAAACCGACGCCGCCCTCGCCGCCTGCGCCGACCTGCGCGCGTGGGACGCGGTGCGGGTCGGCGTGCTCGGCCGCAACGGCAAACTCACGGCGCTGCTGCGCGATCTCGGCAAGACCCCGCCCGAGCAGCGGCGCGATCGCGGCGCCGCGCTCAACCGGCTGAAGGAGGCGCTGACCGCAGCGATCGAGGCGCGCCGCGGCGCGCTGGAGGCCGCCGCACTCGATGCCCGGCTGGCCGCCGAGCGGCTCGACCCCTCGCTGCCGCCGCGTCCCCGCGCCGCCGGCCTGATCCACCCGATCAGCCGGACCATGGAGGAGATGGCGGCGATCTTCGGCGCCATGGGCTTCGAGATCGCCGAAGGCCCGGACGTGGAGACCGACTGGCACAATTTCAGCGCCCTCAACATCCCCGCCCACCATCCGGCGCGCGACGACCAGGACACGTTCTACCTCACCGCCCCCCCCGGCAGCCCGCCGCCGGTGCTGCGCACCCACACCTCGCCGGTGCAGATCCGCGCCATGCTCGGCCGCGGCGTGCCGCTGCGGGTGATCGTGCCGGGGCGCACCTATCGCGCCGACCACGACGCGACGCACTCGCCGATGTTCCACCAGTGCGAGGGCCTGGTGCTCGACCGCGCCATCACCCTCGGCCACCTGAAAGGCTGCCTGATCGACTTCCTGCGCGCCTTCTTCGCCGTGCCCGACCTGCCGGTGCGGTTCCGCGCTAGCTACTTCCCGTTCACCGAACCCTCGATGGAGGTCGATATCGGCTGGGACCGGAAATCGGGCGAACTCGGCAAGGGCGCGGACTGGCTGGAGATCCTGGGCAGCGGCATGGTGCATCCGCGCGTGCTGGCCAATGTCGGCATCGATCCGCGGGAGTGGCAGGGCTTCGCCTTCGGCATGGGGGTGGAGCGGGTGACGATGCTGAAGCACGGCATCCCCGATCTCCGCCCGTTCTATGAAAGCGACATCCGCTGGCTGCGCCACTACGGGTTCAATCCGCTGGCGCCGACCATGCTGCACGAGGGGGCCTGAGCCATGAAGTTCACCCTGTCGTGGCTGCGCGCGCATCTCGACACCGACGCCTCCGTGGCGGCGATCGGCGAGGCGCTCACCCGCATCGGCCTGGAGCTGGAAGGTGTTTCCGATCGCGGCGCGACGCTGGCGCCGTTCCGGATCGCCCATGTGGTGGAAGCGGTGCAGCACCCGAACGCCGACCGGCTGCGCGCCTGCCGGGTGGACACCGGCGCCGGCATCGTCTCCGTCGTCTGCGGCGCGCCCAACGCCCATACCGGCATGAAGGCGGTCTTCGCGCCCCCGGGCAGCTTCATCCCCGGCACCGGCATCACCCTCAAGACGGGCGAGATCCGCGGCGTGACCAGCGCCGGGATGCTGCTGTCGGCGCGCGAGATGGGGCTCGGCGACGATCATTCCGGCATCATCGAACTGCCGGCGGATGCGCCGGTGGGCACGCCCTACGCCGCCTGGGCCGGGCTCGACGACCCGGTGATCGAGATCGCGGTCACCCCCAATCGCGGCGATTGCTTCTCCGTCCGCGGCGTGGCGCGCGACCTGGCGGCCGCCGGGATCGGCACCCTGAAGCCCTGGGCGCCGGCGCCGGTACCGGCGGCGTTCGCGGCCGGGCCGCGCTGGCGCATCGACTGGCCGGAGGCCTGCCCGTGGATCCTCGGCCGCACCATCCGCGGCCTGCGCAACGGCCCCTCCCCGCGCTGGCTCGCCGACCGGCTGACCGCGATCGGGCTGCGGCCGATCAACGCGCTGGTGGACGTGACCAATCTGTTCACCGTCGATCTCGGCCGCCCGCTGCATGTGTTCGACGTGGCGAAACTGTCCGGCGACACGCTCGTGCTGCGCCGCGGCGCCGGCGAGACGTTCCGCGCGCTCAACGGCAAGGACTATGCGGTCACCGCCGAGGATTGCGTGATCGCCGACGCCGCCGGCGTGCAGTCGATGGCCGGCATCGTCGGCGGCGAGGCGACCGGCTGCGACGAGACGACCACCGCGGTGTTCGTCGAATGCGCCTGTTTCGACCCGGTACGGGTCGCCCTGTCCGGCCGCCGCCACCAGGTCGTCTCCGACGCACGCCAGCGGTTCGAACGCGGGATCGACCCGGCGCTGATGCCGGACGCGGTGGAAGCGGCGACGCGGCTGATCCTGGAGCTTTGCGGCGGCGAGGCCGGCACGGTGACCGCGGCCGGCGCACCCCCCGCCTGGCAGCGCGACGCGACGATGCGCTTCGCCCGGCTGGCGGCGTTCGGCGGCGCCGAGGTACCGGCGGATGAGGCCGTCGGCGCGCTGGAACGGCTTGGTTTCGTCGTGCGCACCCGCGACGCGGCGCAGGTCACGGTCGCGGTGCCGCCCTGGCGCAACGACGTCGCCGCCCTGGGCGGCCCGGCGCTCGATCAGGATCCGGCGCTCGATCCCGCCGTCGCCGCCCGTGCCGCTGAAGGCTGCGCGCTGGCCGAGCCCGAATGCGACCTGATCGAGGAGGTGCTGCGCCTGCGCGGCCTCGATACGATCCCGGCCGTTTCCCTGCCCTATGCCGCGCCGGTGCCGCTGCCGACCCTGACCGACGCCCAAGCGCGCGCCGCGCGGGCGCGGCGGGTGCTGGCGGCGCAAGGACTGGCCGAATGCGTCACGTTCAGCTTCATGGCCGCGCGCGAGGCGGCGGTGTTCGGACCAACCCCGGAGGCGCTGCGGCTGGCCAACCCGATCGCCGCCGATCTCGACCAGCTGCGCCCGAGCCCGGTCGCGACCCTGGCCCTGGCGGCGGCGGGCAACGCCGCGCGCGGCTTGCCCGACCTCGCGCTGTTCGAAGTCGGGCCGGCCTTCGCGTCCGAAGGCCAGCACCTCGTGGCCGCCGGGCTGCGCGCGGGGGCGACGCCGCGCAACTGGCTGGCGCCGAGCCGGCCGGTCGACGCGATGGATGCCAAGGCCGACCTGTTCGAGGCGCTGGCCGCGCTCGCGGTGCCGATGGAGAGCCTGTCGGTCACCGCCGACGCGCCGGGCTTCTACCATCCCGGCCAGTCCGGCGTGGTGCGCCAGGGGCCGAAACTCGTGCTGGGGCGGTTCGGCGCGCTGCACCCCTCGGTGCTGGGCGCGATCGGGCTGGCCGGGGCCGCGGCGGCGTTCGAGCTGTTCCTGGACGCGATCCCCACCCCGAAGCGCCGCCGCCGCGCCCCCCCCGACCTGCCGCCCTTCCAGCCGGTGCGGCGCGACTTCGCCTTCCTGGTCGACGCTGCGGTGCCGGCGGAGACGGTGCTGCGCGCCGCGCGCGGCGCCGAACGCAGCCTGATCGCCGGCGTGGCGCTGTTCGACCGCTATGAGGGCGGCACCGTGCCGGAGGGCAAGCGCTCGCTCGGGATCGAGGTCACGTTCCAGCCACGCGATCACACCCTGGCCGAAGCGGAGCTTGAAGCCGCCGCCGGCAAGGTGGTTGCCGCGGTGGCGAAGGCCGCCGGCGGGGTGCTACGCTGACCGCGGTCGTTGCCCGCACCGCCCCGCGTCCCATATCGGTGCCGCAGCCCGGAGATGGCACAATGAACGAAGTCGTTCCCGTCCCGATCGACGAATTGCGGCGTGTCGCCGCGGCGAACACCGGCCTCGTGGCCGCTGCGCGGCGGCTGGCGGATCTTGCCGCGCAGGCCGACCCGGCGCTGAAGGACAAGATGCTGGCCTCGCTCGGCGAGATCCTGAGCTCGTCGGAGGCGATCAGCGGCGCGGTGCGGACCGCGGGCTATCTGCGCACACAGCGGCGCGCATGACGGCGCCGGCGGGCGGCGGCACCACCACCGACCCGCTGACGCCGCTCGCCCAGCGTTTCGATCGCGTCGCGCAGGACGCCGAGAGCGCCGAGTCGGTCGTGGCCGCACCGTCGCCCCTGCTCGACCAGGACCGTTCCTGGATCACCCGGCTGGTCCTGCGCCTGTTCGTCTCGGCCATCGGCGTCTATCTGCTGTTGCTGCTGCTGCAGGGGATCGTGCCCGGCGCCTCCGCCAGGATTGCCGGCACCGCAGGGGACATGATCAAGACCATCATCGTCCCGATCGTGACCCTGGTACTCGGCTACTATTTCGGCCAGTCGGGCAAGGGCTGAGCCGACCGTCGAGCTGCGCCCTCCCGCCACCGCCCCCCCGCCACCGCCCCCCTGGCTGACATTCGCCGGCTTTCCCCCTATGTCTGGCGCGATATCCCGCCCAATCCCCAGGTTCCATGACCGACACCCCGATCGACCATATCCGCAACTTCTCCATCATCGCCCATATCGACCACGGGAAATCCACCCTGGCCGACCGGCTGATCCAGACCACCGGCGCGCTCAGCGCGCGGGAAATGACCAACCAGGTCCTGGACAGCATGGAGCTGGAGCGGGAGCGCGGCATCACCATCAAGGCGCAGACCGTGCGCCTGTCCTACCGCGCTAACAACGGGGAGACCTACGAGCTCAACCTGATGGA
>JAGWSV010000183.1 GCA_028869315.1 Rhodospirillales bacterium | reverse complement strand
GGGCCAGCAGAAGGTTGGCGACGATCGCCGTACGGTACTCGGGATCGAGGATGGTTTCGTGATCGCCAGGCGCCCGCACGAGGCGCAGGGTCGGGCAAAGTGCGCTCCAGCCGAGATCCTCGGCCGCGCCCGGCGGGTGGTCGTCGGAGCGGAACAGCATGACCGGGGCCGAGCGGATCGGATCCGACATCCGCGCGCGCCACCGCGCGGCGATCGCGAGCCGAAGGACCATTTGCAGCCACCGGTCGAGCACGAGCCGGAACCGGGCGGGCAGCCACGGGCGCCACAGCAGCACCGAGCGCTGCGCGCGACGGAGCCCGACCACGTCGCGCAGACAGCGGGCGGCGACGAAGCCGGCCACGCCGGAGAGGCCGCCGAATGCAAAGCTGGAGCGCACCTCCTCGCGCAGGTTGCGCAGCGCGACCGTCATGCGCCGCAGCGTGCCGCGCGGCGTCGGATCGAAGTCGGTGTCGATGATGCCGAGCAGCACGACCTCGCGCCCGACGGCGTGCAGCCGCTGCGCCAGCATGAACGCGACACGCCCGCCATAGGAATAGCCGAGCAGCGCGAGCGGTCCGGCCGGGCAGGCCCGCGCGACCTGTGCCAGCGCCGCCGCGATCAGCACCTCGCCGGGATCGTCGCCGGCGGCCATTTCCGGCCAGTCGGGATATTCGATCGGTACGAGATGCAGGCGTTCGCGCAGCGCCGCCCGCATCGCGGCAAGCCGGAGGTCGTCGCCATAGATGCCGGGCAGCACGACCACGTGCGGCTCGCTGGCGTCCGCGAGGATCGGGCCAGGAGCGGGCGCGCCGGCGGCGGGCGGTGCCAGGGCCGCAACGGCGTCGGCGGGCGACATGCCGAGATGAAACCGGTCGAGCGGCAGGCTGCGGCCGATCGCGCGTTCGAGCAGCAGCGCGAATTCCAGCAGCTTGAGGGAATCGCCGCCCGACCGCGCAAACGACGTGCCGTCGCGCGCGGCACGGCGGCCCAGCACCGTGCGCCACGTCTCCTCCACCAGGGTCTCCGCCGAAACGGTTTCCCCCATCGGGGTCTCGCTCCGTGCGGTCTCGCCCATCGGGGCGGCCGGCCTGGTGTCCAGGGTCGAAGGAGAGCGGCTTGACGCCGGTCCGTCCGATGCGGCGCCCGTCCTGCCTTCGGCGGCTTCCTGCAGCGCCGCGACATCGGTCTTCTGGCTCGGCAGGCGGGGCATCCGCTCCAGCAGGTGGATCCGGCGGGGCTGCATGAAGGCCGGAACCCGTGACGCGACCCGGCTGCCGATCTCTGCAAGGACGGAGGGCCGGCATCCGGGGCTCAGCACGACGAACGCTTCGAACCAGACCGAAGGCCCGGACCGGCGGCTGATGACGGCCGCCTCGGCCACTTCGGGGCACGCCCACAGGGCGGCTTCGACCTCCCCGGGCTCGGCGCGCTGGCCGTTGATTTTCACCTGCCGATCCTTGCGCGCCACGAACTCGTAGAGCCCGTCCGGCCGCAGGCGCATGAGATCGCCGGTGCGGAACACGCGCGACCCGGGCGTCTCGGCGTCCGGCTCGATGGTGCCGGCGACCAGGCGCCCGCCGCGGAGGTAGCCGAGCGCGACATGCGGCCCCCGCATCACGAGCTCGCCCACCGCCCCCGCGGGGCAGGTGCGCCCGGTCTCGTCGACGAGCGTGACCACGCCGCCGGGGAGTGGGAAGCCGACCGGCAGCAAGCCGCCCGACGGGACGGCGTCTGGCGGCACCGCCCAATGCATGCCGACCTGCTCGGTCGAGGAATAGCCGACCACGATCCGGCACGCCGCGCCAAGGGCGGCGCGGTAGAGTGCGATGTCGCTCGGGAATATGGTTTCCCCGCCCACCCGGATGACCCGCAGGCCGGCCAGTTGGGCATCGGCGCCGGAGCCGCGCGGCATCAAGGCGCGCAGCACGCTCGGAACCGCGTTGAGGACGGTCACGCCCTCCTCCGCGATAAGCTGGCGCACCCCGCTCAGCCCGGCTTGCAGCAGGTCGGCGACCACCAGGGTGGCGCCGAGCAGCAGCGCGCTCAGACCCTCCCGCGTGCCGGCGATGGTGCAGGGGGAGCTGAGGGTCAGGAAGCGATCTTGCCGGGACAGACCGGCGACCGCGATGTAGGGCTCCACCCGCGCCAGCAAGGCTGCCTCGTGATTGACGATCCCTTTCGGCTGCCCTGTGCTGCCCGACGTAAAGAGAACGCAGGCAGGTGCCTGCGGGTCGCGCCGCACGGGGAGGATCGCAGCAGGCCCGGCCTCCCGGGTGAGGGCGTCGATCGCAAGCCGGCGGACGGTTTGCGGCAGCGCCGGTTCCTCCGGCGCGTCCGCTGTTGCGGTCAGGACGGTCGTCAGGCCGGACTCGGCGATGATGCCGGCATTGCGCGCCGGGTGATGGGACAGATCCAGCGCGACATAGGCCCGGCCGACCGCAAGGCAGGCGAGGATGGCGATCCAGAAGTCGGCCGACGGAGCCAGCAGAAGGCCGATCGGTTCGGCTCCCGGCGCCGCTTCCTGCAAGGCGGCGCCAAGGGCCGTCGCGCGTGCGGCGACGGCGGCGCAGGTCAGGCGGATCGGACCGTCGATCAGCGCGATGCGCTCGGGAGCGACCCGCGCGGCCGCCTGGAACCGCTCGAATAGGGAGAGACCCGGTCCATCTCCGGCGTCATGTGCCGCTGGCTGCGCCTCACCGACGACCATCACTTTCTCCGGTGGGCGCGCAGCGACGTCGTGGCCCCGGGTCGGCGCCGCCGCCTGCACGCCAATCTTGATTGTCGAGTCTACATATCGTCACTTATGAAGTTAATTGGCATGATGCGCGGGCGCCAAATCAACAATCCGAAATCGGGGTCGACAACTGTTTTGCGGGCGAGCGGCGGCGCGGCCGCGATGTCGCGCTGACCCGCGCGGCGCGGGGCCCGGCGCCGGGCGTCCCCCTTGCGGCGGCGTGGAAACGTTCTGTGCGGTCTTCTCGAAAACGACACCACGGGGCGTCGCGTCCGGGTGCGCGGCTTTCAGGACCGGCCGGAGCGTGCGAAGGGACATCCCGCCGGCGGCTGGCGGGCATCCTCCCCCAAATCCTTCCCGCGTATTCTCTCAGGGGAACAGCTTGCCCGCCCGCCAGCCATTCCCCTCCCGGGCGAAGACGGTACGGTCGTGCAACCGATACGGCATGTCCTGCCAGAATTCGAAGCACGCCGGGATCAACCGGTATCCGCCCCAGTGGGGCGGGCGGGGAATCGCCTCGCCGGGGAAACGCGCTTCCTGCTCGGCCAGCCGCCGCTCCAGGACATCCCGCTCGGCCAGCGGGCGCGACTGGTCGGACGCCCAAGCGCCGAGGCGGGAGATGCGTGGCCGGACGGCAAAATAGGCGTCCGATTCGGCATCGCTGACATGCACGACGGTGCCCTCGATGCGGATCTGCCGGCGCAGCCCCTTCCAGTGGAACAGCAGCGCAGTGCGCGGGTTGGCGGCGAGTTCGTCCGACTTGCGGCTTTGCTTGTTGGTATAGAAGACGAAGCCGCGCGGCTGCGCGCCGGCCGGATCGACCTCTTTCAGGAGCAGGATCCGCGCGGAGGGCACCCCGTCCGGCGTTGAAGTGGCCACGGTCATGGCGTTGGGGTCGTTCGGTTCGGTCGCCTCCGCTTCGGCCATCCAGGCGAGGAACCAGGCGAAGGGGTCGGTGGGGCTGTCGGCCATGGGATACTCCGTTATTCGGGGCGGCCTCTTGCCCCTTCGCGCGCGGCTGTGCCACCAGGAGCAGGGACAGGACAACCCCCCGGGCCATCCCGAGGGGAGGTAACCCTAAAGGAACACCGATGCCCGACCGAACCCAAGCCCACCGTCCGCCACCGGGCAACCTGCTCGCCGGACGACGCGGCCTGATCATGGGGGTCGCCAATGAACGCTCGCTCGCCTGGGGAATCGCCGCTGCGGCCGCCGCGCAAGGGGCGGAGCTGGCCTTCACCTTTCAGGGCGAGGCGCTGGAGCGGCGGGTGCGCCCACTGGCCGCCTCGGTCGGGTCGGGCCTCGTGGTCCCCTGCGACGTCGCCGAGGAGGCCAGCATCGACGGCGCCTTCGCCGAGGTGGCGGAGCGGTGGGACGGGATCGACTTCCTGGTGCACGCCATCGGCTATGCCGACAAGGCGTTCCTGCGCGGCCGCTACCTCGATACGCCGCGCGCTGCGTTCCTGCAGGCGATGGACATTTCCTGCTACTCCTTCACCGCGGTCTGCCAGCGCGCGGTGCCGATGATGAAGCCGGGCGGCAGCCTGCTGACACTGAGCTACATGGGCGCCGAGAAATGGGTACCCCACTACAACGTGATGGGGGTGGCGAAAGCGGCGCTGGAAGCGTCCGTGCGCTACCTGGCGGCCGATCTCGGCACCTCCGGCATCCGGGTGAACGCGATCAGCGCCGGGCCGGTGAAGACGCTCGCCGCGTCCGGGATCGGCGATTTCCGCTACATCCTGCGCTGGAACCAGATCAATTCCCCGATGCGCCGCAACGTCAGCACCGACGAGGTGGGCGGCGCCGGGATCTACTTCCTGTCCGACCTGTCGGCCGGCGTGACCGGTGAAGTGCACCACGTCGATTGCGGCTACCACATCGTCGGCATGAAGCATCCCGAGGCGCCCGACATCGCCATCGTCGAGAGCGGCGGCGAGCCCTGATCGCCGGCCCCCGATCCCCGCGCCCCGATCACCGACCATGAGCCACAACAGTTTCGGCCACCTGTTCCGGATCACCACCTGGGGCGAGAGCCACGGCCCGGCGATCGGCTGCGTGGTCGACGGCTGCCCGCCGCGGCTCGCGCTGTCGGAGGCGGACATCCAGCCCTTCCTGGACCGCCGCCGCCCCGGCCAGTCCCGCTTCACGACCCAGCGGCAGGAACCCGACGCGGTGACCGAACTCCCCGGCATGGGCGGCGCCTTGTCGAACCCGAAGCCGATGGGCTAGAGCAGCCTGGGGAGTTCCCATGTCGCACAACACATTCGGCCACCTCTTCCGTGTCACCACGTTTGGCGAAAGCCATGGGCCGGCCATCGGCTGCGTGGTCGACGGCTGCCCGCCTGGCATTCCTCTTACCGAGGCCGATATCCAGCGCGAGCTTGAGAAAAGACGCC
>JAGWSV010000182.1 GCA_028869315.1 Rhodospirillales bacterium | reverse complement strand
TGGCGCCGCCCGGCTGACCGGCGGCCCCGGCGGCGCGGCCCGGCCGGGGCAAGGGTCGCGGCGTGGGCGGCTCGCCCCGCTGGCGTTCCCGCCCGGTTGACGCCGGCCCGCATCCCGCCATCCTGGCGGCTCGCAGAATGGCGAACAACAGGGAGCGCACGACCACATGGGCAACACGATCAGCCTTACCGCCACCGACGGCTTCAGCCTGTCGGCCTATGTCGCGGGGGACGCCGCCGCCACCAAGGGACTGGTGGTCATCCAGGAGATTTTCGGCGTCAATCATCACATCCGCGACATGGCCGACCGTTTCGCGGCGGCGGGCTACGCGGTCTGCGCCCCGGCGCTGTTCGACCGCGCGCAGCACGGCGTGGAGCTGGGCTACACGCAGGAGGACATCGGCAAGGGCCGCGACCTGCGCATGAAGCTGGACGACGCCAGGGTGATGGCGGACGTGGAGGCGGCGGCCAGGCATCTCGCGGGGAAGACGCTCGGCATCGTCGGCTACTGCTTCGGCGGCACCGTCGCCTGGTGGGGGGCGACCCGGTCCACCGCCTTCGCCGCGGCCTCCTGCTGGTACGGCGGCGGCATTCCCGGAACCAGGGACGAGCGGGCGCACTGCCCGGTGCAGATGCATTTCGGGGAAAAGGACGCCTCCATCCCGATGACCGACGTGGACGCGGTGCGCGCGGCGCAGCCGAAGGCCGAGATCTACGTCTATCCCGGCGCGCAGCACGGATTCGGCTGCAATGAGCGCGGCAGCTTCAGCGCGCCCGACTACGCGCTGGCGCAAAGCCGCACCCTGGCGTTTTTCGCCACGCATATCGCCTGACCCGGCGGCGCGGCGTGCCGGCGACCGGCGGCCAATTGCGCCGTCCGGCGCCGGCAAGCCTTGACACCGCCCGCCCCGCGGCCTTTTTACGCTGCTCGCGCGCGCCGCTCCCGCAAGGAGCCCGGCCCGATCCGCCGGCGCGTGCAGGGGTGTAGCTCAATTGGCTAGAGCGCCGGTCTCCAAAACCGGAGGCTGGGGGTTCGAGACCCTCCACCCCTGCCAGCAGCCCGCGCGAACAGGTTTCGGACCGACGATGGAAGGGCAGACGGGCGTGGCGGTGAATCCGGCGAAGTTCCTGCGCGATGTGCGGGTGGAAGTGGCCCGGGTCACCTGGCCCGGCCGCAAGGAGACGGCGGTGACCACCGCTCTCGTGCTCGGCATGACGGTGCTCACCGCGGCCTTTTTCTTCGGAGTCGATCAGGTCATCGGCCTGGCCGTGCGCGCCCTTTTCGGCGCCGCCGGATAACGCGGGGCGGGTCATGGCAAAGCGCTGGTACGTGGTGCACGTCTATTCGGGGTTCGAGAAGAAGATCGCCGAACAGATCAAGGAACAGGCGGCCCAGAAGGGCCTCGCGGAGCAGTTCGACGAGGTGCTGGTGCCGTCCGAGGAAGTGGTGGAACTGCGCCGCGGCCAGAAGGTCAACGCGGAGCGCAAGTTCTTTCCCGGCTACGTGCTGGTGAAGATGGACCTCACCGACGACGCCTGGCACCTGGTGAAGGACACGCCCAAGGTCACCGGCTTCCTCGGCACCCGCAACAAGCCCTCGCCGATCACCGAGGCGGAGGCGGAGCGGATCCTGCGGCAGAGCAAGGAAGGCGTGGAGCATCCGCGTCCCGCCATCCTGTTCGAGGTGGGCGAGCAGGTGCGGGTGGCCGACGGCCCCTTCGCCAGCTTCAACGGCACGGTCGAGGAAGTCGACGAGGAGAAGGGCCGCGTGAAGGTCAGCGTCTCGATCTTCGGCCGCTCCACCCCGGTCGAACTGGAATACGGGCAGGTCGAGAAGGTCTGACCGCGCTCGCCCGGTTCCGGGCGGACCCAGGACCGCCGGCTCCGCGCCCGCCCCCGCTCCCGCGCAGCGCCGGGCCGCCGGGCGGACGGGCCTCTCCCGCAGCGCGGGAGAGGCGGTCGTGCGCTATCCGGCGGCGTCCAGCGCCTGCGCCAGGTCGGCGATGATGTCGTCCACATGCTCGATGCCGATCGACAGCCGCACGTAGCCGGGCGTGGTTCCGGTCGCGAGCTGTTCCTCCGGCGAAAGCTGCGAATGCGTCGTGCTGGCCGGATGGATCGCGAGGCTGCGGGCGTCGCCGATATTCGCCACGTGGTAGAACAGCTTCAACTGGTCGATGAAGCGCCGCCCGGCCGCCGCCCCGCCGGCCAGTTCGAAGCCGAGCAGGCCGCCGGTGCCGTTCGGCAGGTATTTCGCCGTCCGCTCCGCCGCCCAGCCCTTGTGGTGCGCCGGGTGGTTCACCCGCGTCACGTCCTTGCGGCCGGCCAGGTAGTCCGCCACCTTGCGCGCGTTCTCGCTGTGCGCGCGCATGCGCAGCGGCAGGGTCTCGATGCCTTGCAGGAACAGGAACGCGTTGAACGGGCTCAGCGCGGCGCCGAGGTCGCGCAGCAGGGTCACCCGCAGCTTGAGGATATAGGCGATCGGCCCGAGCGGCTTCACCGCCTGCGACCACACCGCGCCGTGGTAGGACGGATCGGGGGTGTTGAGCGCCGGCTGGCGCGCCGGATGGGCCTCCCAGTCGAAATTGCCGCCGTCGATCACCACGCCGCCGATCGAGGTGCCGTGCCCGCCGATGTATTTCGTCGCCGAATACATCACCACCGCCGCGCCGTGGTCGAACGGCCGCACCAGCAGCGGCGCCGCGGTGTTGTCCATGATCAGGGGAATGCCGAACCGCCGGCCGATCGCGGCCACCTCGGCGATCGGGAACGGGATCAGCTTCGGGTTGGGCAGGGTCTCGGCGTAGTAGGCGCGGGTGCGGTCGTCGGTGGCGCGGGCGAACGCCTCCGGGTCCTCGGGATCGACGAAGCGGGCCTCGATCCCCTGGTCCTTCAGCGTGTTGGCGAACAGGTTCCAGGTGCCACCATAAAGATCGGTAGAGGCGACGATGTTATCCCCGGCGCGGGCCAGGTTCTGCACGCTGAACGCCGAGGCCGCCTGGCCCGACGCCACCGCGCAGGCGGCGACGCCGCCTTCCAGCGCGGCGATGCGTTTCTCGAACGCATCGGTCGTCGGGTTCATGATGCGGGTGTAGATGTTGCCCAGCGCCTTCAGGCCGAACAGGTCGGCCGCATGCTGGGTGCTGTCGAACTGGTAGGACGTGGTCTGGTAGATCGGCACCGCCACGGCCGTGGTCGCTTCGTCGCGCCGCCAGCCGGCGTGCAGGGCGAGGGTCTCGGGATGCTGGGATGCCATGGCGGTTCACTCCTGGTTGGGCGGCCCCGGTATCGCGCGATCCGGGCCGGCGCAAGCAGGAGGAAGTTTCATCCGTTCCCGCGACGGCAGGAGACGCCTGTCCTCCCCGCGCGGTTGGGCGGCGAAGCGGCTACTCCGCCGCGTTGCGCCCCGCGCCCTTCACGTGGCGGGCGAACGCCGCGAACAGCCGCCGTGTCACCGGGCCCACGGTTCCGTCGCCGACCGGCGCGGCGTCGATCCGCACGATCGGCTTGACGAAGCTGGTGGCGCTGGTGAGGAACGCCTCGCGCGCGTCCCGCAGCGCCTGCACGCTGAACGGACGCTCGTCGAGCGTGATCCCCGCCTCCGCCAGCAGCGCGATCAGCGCGCCACGGGTGCAGCCGGGCAGGATGGCGTGGCTCAGGGCGCGGGTGCGCAAGGCGCCGTCGGCATCGACGATCCAGAAGCTGGTCGCCGCGCCCTCGGTCACCATGCCGTCGGCGTCGATCAGGATCGCCTCGGTCGCCCCGGCCTCCCGCGCCGCCTGGCGGGCGAGCACGTTCGCGGTCAGCCCGACGGTCTTGATGTCGCAGCGGTCCCAGCGCTGGTCCGGGTGGGTGATCGCGCGCCCGGCCCAGGCCTCGGGATCGGTGGGGTAGGGCGGGATGCGCCGCACCGTCACCACCAGCGCCGGCGCCGGCGCCGGGGTGGGGAAAGCGTGGTCGCGCCGCGCCACCCCGCGGGTGACCTGCATGTAGAGCAGCCCTTCGCGCACCCGGTTGCGCCGCGCCACCTCGGCCAGTACCGCCAGCAGCGCCGCGCGTCCCATCGGCGACGGCAGCCGCAGTTCGCGCAGGGAGCGGTCGAGGCGGTCCAGGTGCCGGTCGGCGTCGATCAGCCGGCCGTCATGGAGGTGGACCACCTCGTAGATCCCGTCGGCGAACTGGTAGCCCCGGTCCTCGATGTTCACCGCCGCCTGGCGCTGCGGCAGGTAGCGTCCGTTGACATAGGCGATTCGGCTCATGCGCTGCGGCTCCGGCGAAGGAGCTTCAGGAATGATGCTGGATCAGCCGCTTGTCCACCTCCAGGCGCAATTCGTCGATCATCGTGGCGCTGACCGGGTCGATCGCCTCGATCGCGGTGAGCGCGCTTTGCAGCGCGTCCCGCAGGCCGCGCAGGAAGACGCCTTCCACCGCCTCCATCGCCGTGGCGGCGGCGCTCAGCTTGGCCGCCGGCTCGGCATGGCCGCGGGCGCGCAGCGTCTCGGCGAGCTCGCTCGCCTTGTTCCTTGTGTCCTCGGTCATCCTTCGCCTCCGTTCACTCCGCCCGGCCGGCCCCAGGGAATCGCCCCAGGGAATCGCCCCGTGGAATTGCCCCGTCGCAGTCCCCTGTCGCATTCCCCGTCGCATTCCCTTGGGGGGGCGCCATCCCCGGGCAGGCGGCGCGCAACCCGGGGCCGGCCGGCGGAGCGACGGTCAGTGCGACATCAGCACCGGCACCGTCATATGCCGGAGCAGCGACCGCGTCACCCCGCCCAGCATGCGCTCGCGCAGCGGGGAATGGCCGTAGCCGCCCATGATCAGCAGGTCGACGCCGATGTCGCAGGCGTAGGAGAGCAGCGCGTCGGCATCGGCGATTCCGTCGGTCACCGTGCGCGCGGCGGTGGCCGCGATGCCGTGGCGCTGGAGGTGCCGGGCGAGTTCCGCCGCCGGCGGCTCGTCGTCCACCGGCGTGTGCCGGCCTTCCAGGATGGTCAGCGCGGTCACGGACGTCGCCCCGGTCAGCAGCGGCAGGGCGTCGTGCACGGCGCGGGCGCATTCGCGGGTTTCGGTCCAGCCGATCAGCACGCGGCTGCCGACCGCGTCGAACGTGCCGGCATAGGGGACCAGCAGCAGCGGGCGGCCGGCGTGCAGCAGCAGCTGCTCGATCATGTCGGCGGTGCGGCCGGCGGCCGGGCTCGCCGGGTCCGGCTGGCCGACCACGACGAGGTCGGCATGATGCGCCATCCGGAGCAGGGTCTGCGGCGGGTCGGCGTCTCCGGCGACCCAGGCGCCGGCCAGTCCGGATTCGGCCACTCCGGTGCGGAATGCGGCCTCCGCCTGCTCGGCCCGTTCCGCCACCGCGCCGGGCTGCGAGGTCTCCTGGTCGGTCAGCATCGCTTCGCCGTAGCCGACCAGCTCCAGCGCCGAGCGCGTCGGGCCGATCAGGTCGAGCGGGCAGAACCCGGTGACCCGCGCGCCATGCTGGCGGGCCAGCGCCAGGGTGATCGCCAGCCGGCGCTCGCCCGGGTTCGCCCCGTGCATGACCACCAGGATGTCGCGTAGCTGCATTTGGTACCTCCTCTGCCGGCATTTCATGCCAATGAAATCACTCTGCTGGGGGGCCAGGAGCCCGGCATTGACGCAGATCAAGGAGATGGACGGTTGATCCAGATCAAGGCGGGGCCCCCGGGCGCCGTCCACCCTGCCGGGCATGAACGTGGAAACCCTGCTGGCGAAATACGATCGGCGCGTGCCGCGCTACACCAGCTACCCGACGGCGCCGCAGTTCTCGGCCGCGGTCGACGCGGCGCGCTACCGGCAATGGCTCGCCGGGCTGGCCGATGCCGCGCCGCTCTCGGTCTACCTGCACGTGCCGTTCTGCGCCGAGCTGTGCTGGTTCTGCGGCTGCCACACCACCGTCACCCGCCGGGCCGAGCCGCTGGCGAGCTATGCCCGGACCCTGCTCGACGAGATCGACCTGCTGGCCGACGCGATCGGCCGCCCGTTGCCGGTGCGCCACGTCCATTGGGGCGGCGGCACGCCCACCGCGCTGTCCTCGGCCTGGATGACCGCGGTCGCCACGCGGCTGCGGACCCGGTTCGCACTGGGCGTGGACGCCGAAATCGCCGTCGAGGTCGACCCGCGCACCCTGACCGAGGAAGCGGCCGACACGCTGGCGGCGATCGGCGTGACCCGGGCCAGCCTCGGCATCCAGGATTTCGACCCGGCGGTGCAGGCGGCGGTGAACCGCCACCAGTCCTACGAGGTGACCGCGGCGGCCGCGCAACGGCTGCGCGCGCGCGGCATCGGCGCCATCAACCTCGACCTGATCTACGGCCTGCCGTACCAGACCGTCGCGGGGGTGGCGGCGACGGTGGCCCGCGCGCTCGATCTCGGCCCCGACCGGGTGGCGGTGTTCGGCTACGCCCATGTGCCCTGGCTCAAGCGCCACCAGAAGCTGCTGCCGGAGGCGGCGCTGCCCGGCCCGGCGGAACGTTTCGCCCAGCGCGAAGCGGCGGAGCGGGTGATCCTGGCCGCCGGCTTCGAGCGCATCGGGCTCGACCACTACGCCCGCCCGCGGGACGGCCTGGCGACGGCGGCGCGCGCCGGGCGGGTGCGGCGCAATTTCCAGGGCTACACCACCGATGCGGCGCCGGTGCTGCTGGGCCTCGGCGCGTCCTCCATCGGCGCGCTGCCCGACGGCTACGTGCAGAACGAGACCCCGATTCCGGCGTGGCGCGACACCGTGCGCGCCGGCCGGCTGCCGATCGCCCGCGGCGTCGCGTTGACCGCCGAGGACCGGCTGCGCCGCGACGTGATCGAGCAGGTGATGTGTTACGGCGAAGCCGACCTGCCGGAGATCGCCGCCCGTCACGGCGTGGGGGCGGACGCGCTCCTCGCCGCCGGCCCGGTGCTCGCCGGCCAGGCGGAAGACGGGCTGGTGCGCTGGGACGGCAGCCGGGTGCAGGTCACCGCGCGCGGCTGGCCGTTCGTGCGCGCCGTCGCCGCCGCCTTCGACGCCTATCTGCGCCCGGAGGCGACCCGCCATGCCGCCGCCATCTGACCTTCTGGACCCGGCATCCCCGGCCGGAACGCGTCCGGGACCCGCGCGCCTTGCAGGAGCCGCCATGTACAGCCTCGCCGCCGGCGCGCATCTGCGCCACGCCCTGCTCACCGCCCGGCGCGGTGCGGCGCCGTTCCGCCACTGGGCGGTGCGGGAGGCGCTGCCGCCGACCCTGTGGCCGCTGCTGCTGGCGCTGCCGTTCACCCCGCCGCGGATCCGCGACACGAACGGGCGGCGCGAGACGCACAACGCGTCGCGCCTGTTCGTCACCGAATCGGCGCGCGCCGGGCTGCCCGCGTGCGCGGCGCTGGCGGAAGCGTTCCAGGACGAAGCGACCGTCGGGCTGATCGAAGACATGTGCGGGGTCGACCTCGCCGGCACCTCGCTCCGCATCGAGTGCTGCCTGGACACCGCCGGGTTCTGGCTGGAGCCGCACACCGATATCGGCGCCAAGCGCTTCACCATGCTGATCTACCTGTCGCTGCACGAGGACGCGGAGAGCTGGGGCACCGACCTGCTCGACGCCGGCGGCAAGCTGGTTGCCCGCGCCTCCGGCGGGTTCAACACCGGGCTCGTGTTCGTTCCGGGCGCGGATACCTGGCACGGCTTCGCGCCGCGGCCGATCGCCGGCGTGCGCCGCAGCCTGATCGTGAACTATGTCGGGCCGGAATGGCGCGCGCGCCACGAGCTGGCCTATCCCGGCCAGCCGGTCGCGTGAGTTCGGGCTTCCCGCCCGCCCACGGATGCGCCAGCATCCGGTCATGCCCGATCCGATCACCGTCGCGGTGCTGCGCCATCGCCTCTCCGCCATCGCCGAGGAGATGGGGGAGGCGATGCTGCGCACCGCCTATTCCCAGATCCTCAATTCCTCCCGCGACTTCTCCATCGCGCTGATCGACGCGCGCTGCCGCCTGGTGGCGCAGGCGGACCACATCCCGGTGCATGTCGGCGCCATGCCCTGGGCGGCGCGGGCGCTGACGGAGGCGTTCCCGGAGCCCGCGCCGGGCGAGGTGTACCTGCTCAACGACCCGTATCGCGGCGGCAGTCACCTGCCGGACCTCACGGTGTTCGTGCCGGTGTTCGGGGATCGCCGGCTGCTCTTCTGGTCGGTGGTGCGGGCGCATCATTCCGATATCGGCGGCGCCACCCATGGCGCCTACAACCCCGCCGCCACCGAGATCTGGCAGGAAGGGCTGCGCATCCCGCCGATCCGCCTGACCGAGGGCGGGGTGCTGCGCGAGGACCTGCTGGCGATGCTGGCGCTGAACGTGCGCCATCCGCGCGATTTCCGCGGCGACCTGGCGGCGCAGATCGGCGCCGCGCGGCTGGGCGGGCAGCGCCTCGCTTCGGTGGTGGCGGAACTCGGCGCCGCGGAGCTGACCCGCGCGGTGGACGCGATCCTGGACGCCGCCGAACGCCAGAGCCGCGCCATCGTCGCCGCCTGGCCGGACGGGGTGTACGAGGGCGCGGCGTTCCTCGACGACGACGGGTTCGGGCGCCGCGACATCCGCATCCACGCCCGCTGCACGGTGGCCGGCAGCGACCTGACCGTCGACCTGACCGGGTCCGATCCGCAGGTGACGGGGTTCGTCAATTCCTCGCACGCCAACATGCAGTCGGCGGTGACGATGGCGTTCGCCTTCCTGCTCGACCCCGACCAGCCGCGCAACGACGGCGCCTTCCGCCCGCTGCGCGTGGTGGCGAAGCCGGGCACGGTGGTCTGGGCCGACGAAGGGGCGCCGGTGACGATGTGCACCAGCCACTGCGCCAACGAAATCGTCGAGGCCATCGTCGTCGCCCTGGCCCCGGCCTGTCCGGACCGCGCGATGGGCGGCTGGGGCCGGCGGCTGCGCATCGCGCTGGCGGGGCGCGATCCGCGCAACGGGCGGCGCTTCATCTGGCACATGTTCCAGGCGCGGCCGGGCGGCGGCGGCTCCTCCGAAGGGGTCGGCTGGTCCACGATCGGGGAGTGGCACTCCGCCGGCGGGATCAAGTTCGGCAGCATCGAAGTGGCGGAGACGCGCTTCCCGCTGGTGTTCGAAACCCACGAGTTCCGCCCCGGCTCGGAAGGCGCCGGCCGGCATCGCGGCGGGTATGGCGCGGCGATGCGCCTGCGGGTGGAGACCGACGGACCGGCGGTGGCGAACACCGCCGGGGAGGGGGTGGTGCACGGCGCGCGCGGCATCCTGGGCGGGCAGGACGGCGCCCCGCACGACTACCGGCTGCTGGCGCCGGGGGCGGCGGACCGCAAGCTGGGCAGCAAGGAGGTCGGCATCGCGGTGCCGTCCGGGAGCGTGCTGGACATCCGCTCCGGCGGCGGCGGCGGATGGGGGCCGCCGGCGGTCGAGGCGGCCGCGCCGGCCGGCTGAGGCATCGTCGGCAAATAGGTGCGCCAGCACGCCGACAAAGATGCCGGTCAAAACAAAACCTCAGGGTCCGTTCGGCACCGCTGATCAATTCGATAGGTGTCGAACGGGCCCTGAGTGCCGGCGAGGCGACCCGGCGCCTTCAAGGCGTCCTGCGCTCGTCGCGTCCCGCGCTCGTCCGGGACGCCATCGGGCGACGACGCCGTTCCGACGCCGGCGGGCGAGCGGGGTGGCGGCGCGGCCCGGCTACATGTCGTGCTCCGCCAGGGAGGCGTGCAGGTCGTACCAGTGCTCCGGTCGCCCGGTCAGCCGCGCGCGGAGCCTGCCCATCCGATATGTGCCCCGCCGGCCGCGCCACCGGCCGTTCTGGCCGCACACGTCGTCGATCGCGCGCAGCAGCAGGCCGGTCGCGGCGGCGCCGGCAAGGCCGCGCCACCGGCCGTCCAGGTCCCTGCCGAACGGGCCGCTGCTGTGGGCGGTGAAGGTGTGGCGGATCGGCGCGCCCTCTCCGGCCAGATCGACCGTGCGCCCCGGCAAGGTCGTCTGGTTGCGATATCGGAACATGCGGTAGCCCAGCGCGCGCAGGGTGCGCAGTTCGCGCAACGTGTCGGCGAAGCCGCAGCCGGGCGAGGTCGCGCAGGACTCGACCGAAACATATCTGGGCCGGTCCAAAAATCCGTGAAGGGCGTCGAGGCAGCAGGTCTCGGCGCCTTCGATGTCCATCTTCAGGTAGTAGGGCATGCCGTGCTCGCGCAGGACGTCGTCGAACGTCACGCACTCCACCTCGACCTCCTCGGCCGCGGCACCGGCGGCGTCGTTCCGCTGCGCGAACGCCTCGGTCAGGGTTCCCCACACGGACACGTCGCTCACCCGGAACCTGGCCCGGCCGCGATGCGCGTTGATCGCCTTGCCGACGATCCGCAACTGGCCGGTGCGAAGTTCCGATGCGAACGTCTCGCGCAGCATTCCGACCAGCCGCGGGTTCGCCTCCACCCCCACCACCTCGAAGCCGCGCCGCAGGTAGAAAGCGGTATCCTCGCCGCAATGCATGCCGAGATCATAGACCAGTCGCCGCATGCAACCTCCTCAGATCGTGACTGCTTTCTTCGTGAACGCCGCCGCCGCGCCGGGGCGGGGCGGTCGCGGGCAGGTCGACCCGCCGTATCAAGGAAGGGACGGCACGCCGCACCAGGGGCGGACACCACACAGGGCCGCGAGAGCGGAGCCGTTACGGTGGTTGCACCGGTGATCGCGGCGAGGGGAGGCGGTTTGCGTCCGCCCGCCCGCCATCCTAGGGTGCGCGCGCACGGACTTCCAAAGCGGCGCGCCAGGCCAGGAGGAACCCGATGGACTATGTCTGCGACGCTCCAGGCGATCTCACCTGGTTCCGCATCGTCACCGAAGGCGAGGCGATCGCCGAATCACGCGAACTTCACCACGCGGTGGAGAAATATTTCCGCCGCGAGTGGGAGAAGGCGGAGTCCGAATACGCCCCCCCGACCACCGTGTTCATCGAGCAGGCGATCGGCCTCGCCGACCATGTCAGGCGCACGATGCCGCTGTTCCTGACCCTGCGCGACGCGGACGGCACCGGGCTCGCCACCGCCATGCTGCCGCCGGGCGGCAAGCCCGAGAGCGGCTTCGCCCCGATCATCGTCGGCCCCGGCAACGCCGACCCCTATCCCCGCCACGCCGATGCGATCGATGCGCTCGCCGACCACTACGGCATCGCCCTCGACCGCGTCCGCTGCTATCCGTATCGCCGCTGACCGCGGCAGAGGAGGACGCCCATGCCCATGACCCTCGACCAGTTCACCACCGAAGCCCATCGGCTGCTCAAGGCCGAGCCCGGACCGGCCGGGCGCGAGGCGCTGTGCCACCTCGTCCAGCAGGCGCTGAAGGACCCGGATTTCGTCGCCGCCAACCTGCGCGCCGACGGGCCGGAGCGGAAAGTGCTGTACGAAGACGCCGAGCTCGGCTTCACCGTGCTGGCGCACGCCTACCAGGGCGCCAAGGATTCCAAGCCGCACGACCACGGCCCGGCCTGGGCGATCTATGGCCAGGCGGCGGGCGAGACCATCATGACCGACTGGGACTGCCTGGCCCGGCCGACCGCGGAGGCGCCCGGCAAGGCCCGCCGCCGGCGCGACTACAAGCTGACCCCGGGCATGGCCTATCTCTACAACGAGGGCGACCTGCATTCGCCCCGCCGCGACGCCTCGACCGTGCTATTGCGCATCGAGGGCCTGAACATGGACCGGGTGAAGCGCCTGCCCTACGAGGCGGTGGAGCCGGCCGCGGCCTGACCCGCGCGCCCGCCCGGCCGGCGCGCCGATGAATCTCCTGCGGTGAAGGTATTGGGCGTCGTCGGCTGGTCGGGCAGCGGCAAGACCACCCTGATCGAGCGCATGCTGCCGATGCTGCGCGGCGCCGGGCTTGCCGTGTCCACCGTGAAGCACGCGCATCACGGCTTCGACATGGACCGGCCCGGCAAGGACAGCTACCGCCACCGCGCCGCCGGGGCGCGGGAGACGCTGGTGATCTCCGGCACCCGCTGGGCCCTGCTGCACGAGGAAGCCGGCCCGACCCCGGCGCTGCCCGCCTTGCTCGCGCGGCTGGAGCCGGTCGACCTCGTGCTGGTGGAGGGGTTCAAGACCCATCCGTTCCCGAAGCTGGAGGTGCACCGCCCGTCGCTCGGCAAGGCGCCGATCTGGCCCGGGGAGCGGGACGTGGCGGCGCTTGCCGTCGATACGCCGCCGCCGGAGGCGCCGGGACGCCCGCCGCTGCTCGACCTGAACGCACCAGCCGCCGTGGCGGAATGGGTGCTGGCGTGGATCGGCGCTTGAGCCGCGGGTCCGCTGCCGGCAAAATAACTTCCGGGCGAGGGGCGGAACGGCGGCTGCCGATCGGCCCGTGTCGCGTTCCCGCACTCGCCCGCCACGCCTACCCTGGAGCCCCCTGATGCGGCGTCCCGCCTTGCTGCTGCCTGGCCTGCTATGCGTCGCCCTGTCGGGCTGCGGTCAGCACCTCCATCTGCCGTTTACCGCCGGGGCCGATCCCTATCGTCCGCCCGGGACCAGCGAGACCCTGCAACGCGTGGAGGGGCAGCCGGCGCTCGTGCCCGCCCTGCGCGCGGCCCCGGGCAATGTCTGGCCCGGTCCGGTGCAGGCGGAGCCGACCCTGGAAAGCCTGGAGAAGGAGCAGCTTCAACTGCCCAACCAGCCGCAGCCGCCCGCCTTGCCGGCGGAGCGCGGCTCGTCCACCCCGCCCGGGACCAACCTGCCGCCGCTGCCCCGGGTCCCGCCGGTGCCGCCGGTCGCCGGGACGCCGGCGGCGCCGCCGGCACTGCCGCCCGCGGCCTTTCCCGTCCGTGGCGGGATGGCGGTGCCGAGCGACGGCACCTCCACCTACCGCAGCGTCACCCTGCCGGATGGCACCAAGGGGATCATGGTGCCGAACGGCAACGGGACCAGCACCATCATTCGCTCGGACGGGACTGTGGAAACCGTACCCACACCCAAATAGGGACCGATGACCGATACCTTGCGCCTGACCGTCCTCTACTTCGCCTGGCTGCGCGAGCGCGCCGGGATCGCCGAGGAGCGCGTGGAGGTTCCCGCCGGCGTCGCCACGGTCGCGGCGCTGGTCACCTGGCTCGCCGCGCGCAGCCCCGGGCACGCGTCGGCCTTTGCCGATCCTGGGGTGGTGCGCTGCGCGGTGAACCAGGAATTCGCGGACCCCGGGAGCCCGCTGCGCTCCGGCGACGAAGTGGCGTTCTTTCCCCCGGTCACCGGTGGCTGAGCACCGCGGCTGAGCTGCCAGGAGGGCGAGGCATGGCGCGCATTCTCGTGCAGACCCAGGATTTCGACACCGGCGCGGAACTGGCGCGGATGACGGCGGGCCGCCGCGATGTCGGCGGGATCGGCTGCTTCGTCGGCACGGTGCGCGACACCGCCGCCGGCCGGAAGATCGCGGCGCTGAACCTGGAACACTACCCGGCGATGACCGAGCGCGCGCTGGCGCGCATCGTCGAGGCGGCGGAGCGGCGCTGGACGCTGCTCGACTGCACCGTCATCCACCGGGTCGGCCGGCTGGAGCCGGGGGCGAACATCGTGCTGGTGCTCGCGGCCTCCGCGCACCGCCAGGCGGCGCTGGAGGCGACCGCATTCCTGATCGACTGGCTGAAGACGAAGGCGCCGTTCTGGAAGAAAGAGGAATTCCTCGCCGGCGGCGAAGCCTGGGTGGCGGCGCGGGAGTCGGACGAAGCCGCGGCTGCCCGCTGGTAGCCGCAAGCGGGCAGGCCCCCCAGAGGGCGTGTTGGGGCGGGCCGATCGGGCCGGCGGTCAGCCCTCGGCGGTGCTCCCCGAAGGCGGTCCGGCATTGACGCGTTCGCGCAACTCCTTGCCGGCCTTGAAGAAGGGGACGAATTTTTCCTCGACCGGCACCGTCTCGCCGGTGCGCGGGTTGCGGCCGGTGCGGGCGTCGCGGCGCTTCACCGTGAAGGCGCCGAAGCCGCGCAGCTCCACCCGCTGGCCATGGGCGAGGGCCGCCGTGATCTCGTCGAAGACGGTGGTGACGATGCGTTCCACGTCGCTCGCGCGCAGATGGGGATTGGCTGCTGCCAGCTCGGCCATCAGCTCGGATCTGGTCATGATCTTGCCGGCCTCCTGCCCGTCCGGGGCGCACTATCTGGAACCGTGCCAGAACGACCGCCGCCCGTCAACACCAAGGCGTTGGGATAAAACGCTTTTCCAGATGTACTGAAATCGGGGCCGGCGGCCGGCACCATGAGGGCCGGAGCGCGGGCGGCACCGGCCAGAGCGGCCGGGCCGGCGGGCGGAAGACGCCCGATTGGACCCAGGAACGCACCGCCGGCCGGGGCAAGTCATGCCCCGGCCGGCGGCCGGTTGTCAGTTCTCGGTCTGCGCCTGCTGGTTGCGCCGGCGGATGGCCGCGCCGAGGATATCGCCCAGCGAGGCGCCGGAGTCCGAGGACCCGAATTCCGCCATCGCCTGCTTTTCCTCCTCCATCTCCTTGCCCTTGATGGTGAGCTGCAGGCGCCGCGCGGCGCGATCGACGGCGGTCACCTTGGCGTCCACCTTCTCGCCCACCGCGAACCGGTCCGGCCGCTGGTCGGACTTGTCGCGCGCCAGTTCGGAGCGGCGGATGAAGCCGGTGAGCACATCGTCCACCTTGACCTCGATGCCGTTGGTCTGCACCGCGGTCACCACGCAGGTCACGACGTTGCCCTTGTGGACGTTCTCCAGCACGGAGGCGGCGGGATCGTCCTTGAGCTGCTTGATGCCGAGGGAGATGCGCTCCTTCTCCACATCGACGTCGAGCACCTTGGCCTTCACGACGTCGCCCTTGCTGTAGGGCGTCATCGCCGCCTCGGTCGGATCGTCCCACGAGATGTCCGACATGTGGACCATGCCGTCGAGGTCCGCGGTCAGGCCGATGAACAGGCCGAACTCGGTGATGTTGCGGATCTCGCCTTCCACCTCGGAGCCGATCGGGTGCTCGTCGACGAACTGCTCCCACGGGTTGCGCTGCACCTGCTTCAGCCCGAGCGAGATGCGCCGCTTGGCGCCGTCCACATCCAGCACCATCACCTCCACCTCCTGGCTGGTGGCGACGATCTTGCCCGGATGGACGTTCTTCTTGGTCCAGGACATTTCGGAGACGTGGACCAGGCCCTCGACCCCCGGCTCCAGCTCCACGAAGGCGCCGTAGTCGGTGATGTTG
>JAGWSV010000181.1 GCA_028869315.1 Rhodospirillales bacterium | reverse complement strand
GACGGCGGTCGGCTTGCCGGCGTCGACGATACGGTGATCGAACGATGCCGGCACGCCGTCGATCTGCTTCCGGTCGACCTCCAGCACCTCCAGCTTGCCCATCTGCGAGTGGACGACGTTGATGCTCGTTTCGAACTTCCGGCAGAGACCGGTGGCCTCTCAGATCAATGCATTCCCGGCATGGCAGCGCCTCGACCCGCAGCACGGAGACCGCGCGCCGCTATGAGACGGCCAGGATTTGCTTCGGATCGGCCCCCACCCGGTTGCTGCCAGGCCCGGATTCCCGCGCCAGGCGGAAATCGTAGCGGATCGAGGGAATGCCCCGTACCGGCGCCGCCGGGTCGTTCTCCACCGGGGAAACCACCAGGGTGCGCGAGACACCGAACACCGTGTCGCTGTCGATATGGGGATCGTCGCTAAGATAGAGCGCGGTCACCAGTTCCCGGAACCCGGGCGCGCCGATCAGGAAGTGGATATGCGCCGGCCGGCAGCCGTGCCGATCCTGGCGCCGCACCAGTTCGCCCACCGGACCATCGAGCGGGATGGAGTAGCCGATCGGCCGGACGGTACGCAGGTGATAGCAGCCATCGGCATCGCAGCGGATGTTGCCGCGCATGTCCGTCGCTGCGCCGCCTGCCACCTGCAGGTCGTACCAGCCCTCGGCGTTGGTCTGCCAGACCTGCACCAGCGCGCCCGGAACACCGTTGCCCTTGGTGTCGGTCACCCGGCCGTACAGGAGCATCTCCTTGCCGTCGGGATCGGCGACGATGCTGCCGCCGAGCGGCACCTCGGGTGCGTCCTCGCGATAGAACGGACCCAGCATGCTGGAGGTGGTGCCGAGTTCCGGCGCCTCGGCGTCGTGCACCAGGTTCACCAGCGCCGACAGCCCGAGCACGTCGGAGAGCAGGATGAATTCCTGCCGGGTCGGGGTGCAGGCCTGGCCGACGCGGGTGAGGAAGCCGATCGCGGCCAGCCATTCGTCCGGCGTGAGTTTCACGTCGCGGGCGAAATCATGCAGGTGCCGCACCAGGCTCGCCATCACCTCCCGCAAGCGGGGGTCCCTGGTCGTCGCCATCTGCGCAAGGGCGGCATCGGTGACGGTTTCGGGGCTCAGGTCATCCATGCTGCGTCTCCCTCGGGTTCATTCGGCAGCCGCCTGTTGGGGCCGGAACGCGGTCATCACCTCGGCGGCGAAGGTCCGCAGATTGGCCACCGAGGCGCGCGGATCGACCAGCAGGATGTTCTCTACCCCGCCGCCGCGCAGCCGTTGCAATTTTGCTATGATCTCCTCCGGCGTGCCGAGCAGCGGCGCGTCGTCGTCGCGCACATCGTCCGGCGCCAGTTCGCCGCGGCGGAGGTCGCCGATCACGTTCAGCACCTGGGCGCGGATGGCGAAGGCAGCTTCGCGTTCGGCTTCGGAATGGACCAACTGCAGCGCGCGGGTGGCGCCGACCATGGCGGGGTGGTAAGGCCGGCCGATCCGCTCGCACTCCTCGCGGAAGAGGCCGACCCGTTCGATAGTCATGCGGATCGATCCCAGTTGGTCGAGCAGCAGGTTGTAGCCCTCGCGCGCGGCGCGGCGGATCGAGTCCGGACTTCCGGCGGCGAGCCAAAGCGGCGGATGCGGGCGCTGGATCGGTTCCGGCTCGACCACGATGTTCTCGTAGTGCCAGCGCTTGCCGTGGTGGGAGAACCGGCCCGCGCTGCTCCAGGCCTTGCGGATGACCTCCACCGCTTCGTCGAATCGCTCGGCGGCTTCCACCGGCGGGATGCAGAACCCGGCGAATTCGGCGGCGCGGTAGCCCTTGCCGACCCCGAGATCCAGCCGCCCGCCAGACAGCAGGTCGAGCGTCGCCGCCTGTTCGGCCACCAGCACCGGGTTGTGCCAGGGCAGCACGACGACCGCGGTGCCGAGCCGGATGCGGCTCGTGCAGGCCGCGAGATAGGCCAGCAACTCCATCGAGGCGGAGACCTGCCCCTGGCCGGTGAAATGGTGTTCGACCAGGAACACGCTGTCGAGGCCCAACCGTTCCGCTTCCACGACATAGGCGATGAAGTCGCGATAGCCGTGGCTGTCCCCGAAGCCCACCCCCGGGCCGCCGGCCATGCGCTTGGTGCGGGCGCCGCCAAACAGTCCGAACCGCATCGCCGGCTCCTCCGGGGATCTGTCAGGGTTCACGGTCTTCACGAGTTTGATCCCCGCGGCGCCGGGCGGTCAACCGCGCCGGGGCGGGCGTGGGGAAGCCGCCGTGAGGCGCGAGGATACGGCAGCGCGTCGCGGTCGGGGGTATCGGCGGCGTCTGCCCGGGCGCGCAGGATCTCGAGCAGCGCCGAAACGGCGCGGGAACGGTATCGGTCGGCATGCTGGATCGCATAGAAGGACCGCGGCGCCAAGGCCACCGGCACGGGTTTCAGCGTCCCGGCCCGCAGCGCCGCCGCACAGACACGGGCGGACAGCACCGATGCCCCGGCTCCGGCCAACACGGCGGCCAGCACCGCCTCGTTCGACGGCAACTCGATCGCGACCACCAAGCGTTCGTACGGCACGCCGAGCGCCTCCAGCGCGTTCAAGAACGCGGCCCGGGTTCCGGAGCCGTCTTCCCGCAGCACCCAGCTTCCGGCGGCAAGATCCTCCGCCGTGAGCCACTTGCGGCTTGCCCAGACGTGGGTGGCGCCGACCACCATCACGAGGTCGTCCTGCGCGATCATCTCCACCGCCAGGCGCGGGTCCCGCAATTCGTCCTCCGGCCCCTCGACGAACCCAAGCTCCACGTCGCCCGCCACCACCGCCGCCACGACCTCGGTCGAATTGCCGACCGACACCGAGAGGGCGATGCCGGGATAGGCTTGGTGGAATTCGACCAGCCGCGGCGGCAGGAAATGGCTGGCGATGGTTTGGCTGGACTTGATCTCCAGCCGTCCTCGACTGAGGCCGGTGAATTCGCGCATCGCGAGCCGCACCGCCTCCGCCCGGTTGACCAGCGCATGGGCCTCGCCGGCCAGCAGCTTGCCGCCCTCGGTGAGCGCAATGCCGCGGCCGACACGGTGGAACAGCTTGGTGCCGAACTCGCGTTCGAGCGCGGCCACCGCCGCCGACACCGAGGGCGGCGCGAGGCCGAGGGCTTCGGCGGCGTGGGTGACGTGTTCGCGCTCGGCGACCGCGAGGAAAATGCGCAGCTGGTCGAGGGTCATGCGTGGTCACCCGGGCCCGCCGGCGGACAACCGGACCTGCTTGTCATTCGCACACGATTCGGCAATGTCTGTGTCGAGTCGCAGGGCGCCCGCGCCGCGATGCCATCGGCACCTGACCGCCTGCAAGCAGCAGCGGCGGAGATCCTGATCAGGAGCGAGACGCCTCCGCCACGGCCATTTCATGATCCTGCACCGAGCCTCCAACCGCGATCGTCTCGATCACGAACAACGGGCGACGCTTCGCCTCGATATAGAGACGACCGAGATATTCACCGATGATACCGAGCACGATGAGCTGCACGCTGCCGATCAGCAACACGATGCTGGTCAGGCTGGTCCAGCCGGCGATCGTTTCCCCGAGCAACCAGCTGCCAAGCGTGTAGCACATCAGGAGCAGCGACAACGCCGCGGCCGCCGCACCAAGGAACGACGCCAGCCGCAGCGGCGCCACGGAAAACCCGGTGATGGCATCAATCGCGAAGCGGATCATCTTGCGCAGCGGGTATTTCGTCTCGCCGGCATAGCGCGGGTCACGGTCGTACAGGATCGGCACCTGGCGCATGCCGATCCAGCTCACCATCCCCCGGATGAACCGATGGTGTTCCGGCATCCGATTAAGCACTTCGAGGGCGCGGCGGCTCATCAGCCGAAAGTCGCCGGCATCAACCGGAATCTCGATATCGACCAGACGCCGCAGCAGGCGATAGAACACCGCGGCGGTGGCGGTCTTGAACTTTGTCTCACCCTTGCGGGTACGGCGCTGGCCATAGACCACGTCGGCCCCGGACTCCAACAGCGCCAACATCGGCTTCAGCAATTCGGGCGGGTCCTGCAAGTCGGCGTCGATCACCAGAACGCGCTCGCCCCGGCACTGCGTCAGTCCGGCGGTCAGCGCGAGCTGGTGCCCATGGTTGCGCGATAGCTTCACCGCCACGACCGAGCTATCCGTCGCCGCCAGCTCCTGCAGCAGGGGCCAGGTGCGGTCGGTGGACCCGTCATCAACGAAAACGATCTCATAGTGTCCCGCCGACTGGCGGGCCGCCGCCGACATGCGGCGATGGAATTCGGGAACCGACTCTTCTTCGTTGTAGCAGGGTACGACGATCGACAGCAGGCTCATCGGAATGGCTCCGGCGCTATGACGTCATGGCCCGGCGTCCTCGCTTCGCCGGGGCCGTAGATGCTCCAGAACAACAGCAGCAGGCCTTGGATGTAGTAGTATTTCCACACCTGCACGTTGAGGCCGATCGCAACCAGGTAAGTCAGCGCGCAGACCGCAAGGAAGGCGCGGGGCGTGGTCCGCCGCAGCGCGAGCACCGCCATTCCGGCAATCCCGGCAGCCAGTTGCAGCAGCCCGCGCAGGGACATGAGATGCAGCCGCGTCAGCACATTCACCACCGACACCTCGGTGATCGAGTTGTGGAATTTCTGCTCGCTCATGATCCCCGCCAAGTGCGGCAGGACGATGTAGTTCTGGTCGATGAATGCGACCACGCCGCGGGCGAAGGGGAACGTGATCGCGACGTAGACGGCAGCAGTGACGGCCCCGAGGCCAATCGTCTTCCGCCACGGCGCGCCGGACCGCAATTGCCAGACCGCGAGCAGCGCCGCGAGCACCAGCGTGGTCTGATTGCAGGCAAGCAGGAGGCCCAACATCACCGCCGCCAGCCACCACCGCTGGCGATAATACGCGACGGCAAAGGCCGAAACCATGAACCACAGCGGCCAGACCTCGCCCTGATAGACCATCTCCGTGCTCGGCCGCGAGGCGATCACCGCCAGCAACACCGCGAAGCCGCTCCAGGGCCGCGGACTGTCGCGCCACAGCATCAGGTAGAGCCCGATCGTTCCGAACACGGCGGCGAGGTTCAGCAGCCGCAGGTCCAGATGCAGCGCCACGAAGGGCAGGTAGATCAGCCATTGCAGGGGAAGGTAATAGAAAGGCCCGGGCGTAACCGATGTGTAATCCTCGAAATACGGATTGAGCCCGTGCAGGAACACGCGGTCTGCCCAGGCGATGACCGGCAGCATGTCCGCGCCGAGATGATCGATCGAGCTCCGCGCGATCACCACCGAAAACGCGACCAGCAGGACCGCGCAACTGACCAGAAGCGACAGCCGCAGGCGGCCCCAGGCAACGATCGCCCCTTGTGCCACGAGGAAGGCGGCGACCAGCACCAGCGCAAGGCGGTTCGGCAACGAGAAATAGGCCGCCGACGCGATCATGACGATCGGTAGCAGCGCGTCCAGCCTGTCCGGCACGCCGCCATGCGAGGTTGTCCGGTCAGTCTCGAACAGCGTGCGCCAGAACAGCCAGGCCCCCAGGAGCAGCGCGACCAGGATCACCGATCCGCCCAGGAACGCCAGGTTGCGCAGCGCCGGCGTGATATCCGGCGTGAGGCTGTACACCCCGTGCAACAGCAGGAGCAGCGCGACAAGCGCCAGTGCGGACGGCTGCAACAATCCGCGGCCACGCCAGCCGGCGGCGCCCGGTCGCGCCATCACCCGCGCCTCCCATGCCAACCGCGACGCAGCCGACGGGACGAGCGCGGAGTACGCCCCAGGCCCGATACGAGAACCCTCCCCGATAAGCGCACCGTCATGGTCGTTTTGCCTCTCCCGGCGCCTCGAACAGCAACACGGTCGCTCCTTCGATCCGATCGCGGAGCACCAGCCGCATCCGCTGCCGCAGCAACGCCAGGTCGACCGAGGGCGGCTGCGCCCCCGGCAATACCACCCAATCGCGGGTCTGGCGAAGGGCCGCCGTCGGGGTGCGCAACAACCGATCGAAATCCCATTCCGCCGCGACGTCGAGACCGACAAGCTGACGCCGTCGCCGGGGTCCCAGATAATACGCGAGAGTCCAGCGCATGGCCGCGTTGTCGGACAGGATCACCCCGTCGCCCGCGCGCATGTGTCGGCGGATGACGGCGGCGACCTGGGCGGTCGGCTGGTCGGGCGTCTCGTAGTAGTTCCGCAGCCCCCAGATATCGCCGAGCAACAGGAGGCCGAACACCGCCGCCGCCGCCGGCCGCGGCCGCACATGGACCAGCGCGTAGGCCAACAGGATGCTGTACGGCAGCCAGTTGAAGACGAACTCCCCGATCACGTAGCCGAACACCGGGTTGAGCAGCAGAAAGCCGAACACGCAAACAACGAGCGGAACCAGCAGCGGCACCAGCACCGGGATCGCGCGGCGCGCCCTTATCAGCAGCACCGCCCCGACGACGCCGAGGCCGACCTGCAGCGCAAGAAAGGGCGTCTCTGCCCGCCACAGGCTGCCGACGCCGAACAGCCCCTCCAGATTGCTCACCACCCCCCCGCCGTCGATCAGGAAATTGGTGTGGCGGGCGACGATCTGCGCCGGGGTCAGGTTGATCCGGATCTGCACCAGGAACCAGGGCAGCCAGAGCAGCCACACGCCGATCAGCACCAGTTGCGAGACGGTCCAGTTGATCAGCCAGCGCCGGTTCGCCCACAGCCGCGGCAGGGCGCCGAGCAGCACCGCGACGTTGAGGCCGAGCAGAAAGAAACCCGCCGGCTGCTGGGTGAGCATCGCCAGCGCCCCGCCCAGCCCGCAGGCGAGCCAGGCAAGATCGGTGCGCGCGGCGCCGATCCGCCGCGTTCGCAGCGCCCGCGCCAGCCCCTGCCCGATCCACGCGTCGCGCGCCGCCGGGGCGCAGTACACCTCGACGAACCCCCAATAGGCCACCGCCAGGAACAGGGTCTGCAGCGCATAAGGGCGCGCCTTCTGCCCCCAGTTCGCGACCAGGGGCGTCAGGGCGAACAACAGACCGGCCACCGCCGCGGTGCGCGCATCGAACAACCGCCGCGCCGCAGCATAGAGCGGCAGCACCGTCAGCGCCGCCGCCAGCGCCGACAGCGCCCGCAACGGCAGGACCCCGTGCCCCAGTTCTAGCCAGACCGACAGCGCCAGGTAGTAGACCGGCGGCTGGGTGTCCTGGGCGATGAAGCGCACCGCCGCCGCCGGGCCGCGGCGGGCGACGAAAAAACTGAATGCCTCGTCGTTCCACAACGACTTGTCGGCGAGGCGGAAGAACATGACCGCGGCGGCCAGCAGGAACAGCAGGCCCAGCGGGAGGTAACGGGGAAGGTCGCCGGGCAGGTAACGGATCAGGCGGCGGGTCGGGCGCATGCGTCGTCGGATCCTTACGGCTGCGGTCGCCCAGATTAATCTATCCTCCCTCCGCGCGGGAGGCCAGCCTGCCCATCCGGCGCACGCTGTCGCCGCCCCGCCCGGCCGACACAGGCGTGGCGGCGTGCGCCCTTTCGTCCGGATGGGTCACGTATGTTGCGCGGGAAAACGGAACATGTCCGGCGCGGGGAGGATCGGCGGAACGGATGCCCTCCACGATCCTGGCCACCGACCGCCCCCGCCCCGCCGTGCCCCGCTCGCTCCCGGCCCGGGCGGGACGCCCGACCATTCGACAGAAACTAACGAACTCTGCGCTTCGATAGGGTTACTCGTGCGATCGGCCGCGACCACACTGTTTCCACGCCCTCGGCACGCTGCCAACGAGTCGCCGGGCGCGCCCGCCCATCACCCCGGGGACCCGTGCCGGGACGGTCGCACGCCGCACCGCCGCTTGCAGCCCGGGTCATTGTCAGACGCGAAGGAGCCGACTTTGGCCTGTGCCGACCTCGACGCCGTGCCGGAGGGCACGCTCTCGCGCTATCTGCGGGAGATCCGCAAATACGAGGTGCTCTCTCCCGAGATGGAGCGGGACCTCGCCTATCGCTGGCGGGACCGGCAGGACCTCGAGGCCGCGCATCGGCTGATGACGTCGCATCTGCGCCTGGTGGCGAAGATCGCCATGGGCTACCGCGGCTACGGACTGCCGGTGGCGGACCTGATCGGCGACGGCAATCTCGGCATGATGCAGGCGGTTGAGCGCTTCGACCCCGATCGCGGCCTCCGCCTCGCCACCTATGCGACCTGGTGGATCCGCGCCGCCATCCTGGAACGGGTCCTGCACGGGCGATCGCTGGTGAAAATGGGCACCACGGCGGCGCAGCGGAAGCTGTTCTTCAACCTCCGCCGCCTGAAAGCCGACCTGCACCTGTTGCAGGACGGCGACCTGCCGCCCGACCAGGTCGCCCGGATCGCCCGCATCCTGGACGTGCCGGAACCGGACGTGATCACCATGAACCGCCGCCTGGCGGCGCCCGATCACAGCCTGAACGCTCCGGTCGGGGCCGAATCCGTGGAGGAATGGCAGGATTGGCTGGTGGATGAAACCGACAGTCCGGAAACCGCGCTCGCCAATCGCGAGGAACTCACCGGGCGCACGGCGCTGCTGGCCGATGCCTGGAAGACGCTCGGCGAGCGCCAGCGCCGCATCCTGGCCGCGCGGCGGTTGGAGGACGCGCCGGCCTCGCTTGAGGATCTGTCGCAGCAATACGGGATCTCGCGCGAGCGGGTGCGGCAGATCGAGATTTCGGCCCTCAATCGGCTGCGCAAGGCGATGACCGCACCGGCCGCGGCGGCGCGCGCGGCGGTGCCCACCCGGCGCCTGCGCGCATGGGCGGCGCCGGCGTAACGCGGTCCGGGGAGCCCCCGGACTTGTGCCGCCGAAGTCCCCCTTGGGGACCGGCCGGCAAACATACGGACGGATCGACGGGGAATATCGGCGGGTCTTCCGCCAGAACAGATGCCGAAACGGCCCCTGAATCCCGCAACGGCGAGCACCCTCAAGCCTTGTTGACTTCTGTCGCCTGATATCAGCACGGCCGGGTACTACATCGCCCCTGAGCAATATCAGCCGCCGACATGTCGAGAGAGGGAGATTTTCATGCGCACATCCGTCGGTATCATGTTGACCTGGCTCGCGCTGCTCGCGCTCGCGCCGGCTTTGGGCGCCTGTCACACCACCGCCGGGGCCGGCCGGGATCTCTCGGCCACCGGGCATGCGATCACGCATAGCGCCGTCAAGCATACGCCGTAGTCCACGGGGTTGCGGGCCCCGCTTGCGGCGGTGATGGACGCCGGTCGGCTGCCGCCATAGGCGCGGCCGGCGGGCACGGAGTTCCCCGCCCGCTCGGCCATTCCTTGCCCCGGCGGGAGGCGCCGCGCCGGCGGCGTGGCCCCGGCCGCTTGCATGAGGGCATCGCGGGGTCCGCGGCGCTGACCGCACGGTGGCGTTCGGGGCGTGGCGATCGGCCCGTTCCGGCCGCCCGCGCGGTGGCGTTCGGCCGTCACG
>JAGWSV010000004.1 GCA_028869315.1 Rhodospirillales bacterium | reverse complement strand
TGCTGCCGGACCCGGAAGGATTGCTCTATCCCAAGCAGCACACCGTGTTCGCCGCGCGCGCGGCGGGGATCCTGCCGCTGGGCTTCGTGGGCTCGATCGCCGATTTCCGCGACCAGGAGGCGTTCCGCGGCATAGTCCGCCGCTCCCGCCGGCTGGGATTCGTCGGCGCCTCCTGCATCCATCCCTTGCAGGTCCTGGTGCTGAACGAGGAATTCGCGCCGAGCGCGGAGGACGTGGACCAGGCGCGGCGGATGGTCGCGGCGTACGACGCGGCGCTGGCCGCCGGCACCGGGGCGGTGCAGTTCGAGGGCAAGATGATCGACGTTCCGGTGGTGGAACGCGCCAAGGCGGTGCTGGCGCGGGATGCGGCGATCCAGGCGCGGCTGGCGCGAGCCAGGTAGCGGGCCCGGTCCGCCGGCCGGCTACACGGTTTCGGCGGGCGGGAAATTGAACTCGATCGTCACCCCGTCCGGGTCCTTGAAGAACAGTTGCGTCATGTTCAGGCGCGGCAGCACGCGCTCCTGGTATTCGATCGCGTTCGCCGCCAGCCGCTGCTTCATCAGCTTCAGGTTCTCGGCCGAGAAGGCGATGTGATCCAGCCGCCCGGTCGCCGGCGCGCCGTCGATCTCCGGGTCGCCGGCGCGGTTGGCGATCAGGTGCACCACCGGCACGCCGCCGCAATAGAGCCAGTAGCCGTCGAACGCGAGCGGCGGCCGGTCGCCGACCGCAAGGCCGACGACGTCGGTGTAGAAATCCCGGGTCCGTTCCAGGTCCTGCACCAGGATGGTGTAGTGGTCGAGCGCGACCGCCGGCATGGCTGCCTCCGTTCTGTCCCGATCGCGGCCGCGGTTCAGGCGGTGACCGCGGCGATCGACTCGCCCAGGATCTGCACGATCCGCTCCAGCACCGGTTCCGGCGTCATCAGCGGCGGCGCCAGGCAGAGCGAGTCGCCGCTGGCCGGCGGGCCGTCGGCGCCGGCGCGCTGGCGCAGGATCAGCCCGCGCGCCGTGGCTGCCGCCACCACCTTGGCGCCAAGTCCCGGCGCCGGCGTGCGGCTCGCCTGGTCGGTGACCAGTTCGACCGCCGCGAGCATGCCGAGCCCGCGCACGTCGCCCACCACCGGCAGGCTGCGCAGCGTCTCCAGTCCCGCCAGCAGCTTGCGGCCCATCGCGGCGGAGCGTTCCACCAGCCCCTCGCGCTCGATCACGTCGATATTCGCCAGTCCGACCGCGCAGCAGGTGGGATGGCCGGAATAGGTGGCGGCGTGCATGTAGCGTTCGTCCATCGGCGCCTCCTCCAGCGCCGTGTGCACCCGCTCGCTCAGGATGATGCCGCCGAGCGGCAGGTAGCCGCTGGTCACGCCCTTGGCGAAGGACACGATATCCGGCGTCACGTCCCAATGGCCGAGCGCGAACCAGCGTCCGGTGCGCCCGAAGCCGGTGATCACCTCGTCGGCGATCAGCAGCACGTCGTGGCGGTCGCAGATCTCGCGCAGGCGCGGGAAGTAGGTGGCGGGCGGAACGATCACGCCGCCGGCGCCCATCACCGGCTCGGCGATCACCGCGGCGATGGTGTCGGCGCCCTCCGCCTCGATCAGGCTCTCCACCGCGTCCGCCGCTTCGATCCCGCAATCGCCGTTGCCGGGCCAGCGGTACGGATAGGGCGGCGCCGCCTGGACGAAGTTCGGCACCAGCGGGCCGAACATCTTCTGGTAGCCGGGCAGGGCGGTGGCGCTCATCGCCGCCATCGTGACGCCGTGATAGCCGTAGCGGCGGGAGATGATCTTCACCTTCCCCGGCTTGCCCATGCGCTTCCAGTAGTAGCGCGCGGTCTTGAAGGCGCTCTCGTTGGATTCCGCGCCGGCGGTGGTGAAATACACGGCCGCCGAATTGGGGTAGGCGCGCGCCACGATCGCCTCCGCGAGCCGGATCGCCGGCTCGTTGGAGAACCCGGCATAGGCCGACGCATAGGCGAGCGTCTCCATCTGCCGCGCCGCCGCCTGCGCCAATTCCTTGCGCCCGTGGCCGATATTCACGTTCCACAGCGCCGACAGGCCGTCGATGTACTCCCGCCCGTCGGCGGTGTGCAGCATCGCGCCTTCGCCGCGGACGAACAGATGGGCGTTGGCCTGCTCTTTCGGGTGGTGCAGCGGATGCACCAGGCGGCGGCGGTCGAGATCGCGCAGCAGGTCGGTGGAGGGGATCACGTCGTCCATGGCGGTTACCTCTTGCCTCGGCCGGTTCGGCGGCACGCCGGATAAGTCCCAGGGGATCAGTCTGACGGATCAGTCTGACGGATCAGTCTGACGGATCAGTCTGACGGATAAGTCCGGCGGATCAGTCCGCCCGCAGGCTAGCCGGGCCGGGGCGGCTTGTCACACCGGCACCGGGGGCCGCCGCGCCGGGCGCTACAACGCCGCCAGGATGATGACGAGCGCGCCCAGCAGCAGGTTGGCCAGGATCAGCTTGCGGACCTTCTCCGCCGCTTCCAAGGCCCGCGCGGTCCCCACCGCGGCGCGGAAGCGGCGATAGGGGCCGAACACGATCGCTAGGAAGATCGCCGCCATCAACAGGCCGATCCCCTGCATCGCGTTCACGTTCCACGGCAGGTGGCGGAAGCCGCCGTAGAAGCCGAACACCATGGCGTAGCCGGACAGCAGGATCAGCGGCATCGCGAACCAGATCACCAGGAAGAAGCGGCGGAAGATGCGGTGGTGCAGCGCCACCCGCTGCGGCGGTTCCAGCACCGCGAGGCTCGGGCGCACCACGGCCAGCGCGAAGAACATGCCGCCCACCCAGGCGGCGGCGCAGAGCAGGTGCAGGGCGAGCACCCAGCCCCAGGGGTTCGTGATCACGCTCGACACGGCACTCATCGGATCAGCTCCTCGATTTCGTCCAGCAGGCGACGCAGTTCCCCCGCCGCGGCGCCGCGCGGGGCGGCCTCGGTGACGCCGAGGCCCTCGGCGAAGGCCGCGGCGAAGCCCACCCGGTTGCCCAGCACGGATGCCAGCCGCGGCAGCGCCCCGGCGGTGATCGCCGCCTCTACCGTTTCGCGCAGCCGGCCGGAAGCCGGGGCGCGGTTCACCACGAGCCGCACCGGGCGCCGTTCGGCGGCGGCGAGCGCCAGCGTGCCCTCCGCCGCCCACAGATCAGGCAGGCTCGGCTGCACCGGCACCAGCACGAGGTCGGCGGCGCGGATCGCCAGGCGGGCGTCGGTGTCGATCTGCGGCGGGCTGTCGATCAGCACCGCGTCCTGCGTCGTGCGCAGCCGGTCGAGTTCGCCGGCCAGGCGCCAGCCCGCGGTGTCGGAGAAGGCGATCGCCGGCGGGGCCTGGGGGCGGGCGGCGCGCAGCCCGTGCCAGCGGGCCAGGCTGTGCTGCGGATCGGTGTCCAGCAGCGCCACCCGCCGGTCCGCCGCCCAGGCGGCGGCAAGGTTGGCGGCCAGGGTGGTCTTGCCCGTGCCGCCCTTCTGCTGCGCGATCGTGATAATCCTCGCCATGCGAGTCGATTCCCTGCTGCCCCGGGGGGCAGAGGATCAGAAGCCGGCCGGCAATGCCAGGGTTGCGTGCCCGTTATCCGGCCGCGGCGGGGACCCGGCTGATGCCGCGCGCGGCGGCCGGGCCCCAAGGTTTTGTTTTGATCGGCCTCCTTGCCGGCGTGCTGACGCACGTGCTTGCCGCCGATGCCTTACGCGCAGCACCCCGCCGGGCGGTGGTCGCCGGCCCCGGGCCGGTCCGGCTTGCGCGCCTCGATCGCGGCGGAGACCACGAACGCCTCGATCCCCGTGCCCGGCGCCCAGGTCGCGATCAGGTCGCGGCTGTCCGGCTTCGGCGTGACCGCGATCGCCGTGAACCCGGCCGCGCGCAGCCAGCCCTCGATCGCCGCGGCCGGCGCGGCCCCGGTCACGCAGCCGCACAGCAGCGCCGGATCGGCCTGCAGCGGCTCCGGCAGCGGCGCCATCTGCACGACGTCGGAAACCGCCAGCCGCCCGCCCGGCTTCAGCGCCCGGAACGCCTCGCGGAACACCTGCGCCTTGTCGGGCACCAGGTTGATCACGCAGTTCGAAATGATCACGTCGGCGGTGCCGTCGGCCACCGGCAGGTGCTCGATCTCGCCGAGCCGGAAACTTACGTGCCCGGCCCCCACCCGCGCGGCGTTGGCGCGCGCCTTGGCCAGCATCTCGTGCGTCATGTCGACGCCGATCACCCGCCCCTCCGGCCCCACCGCCCGCGCCGCCAGCAGGCAGTCGAACCCGGCGCCGGAGCCGAGGTCGATCACCACCTCGCCCGGGCGCAGCGCCGCGATCGCCTGCGGATTGCCGCAGCCGAGGCCGAGATTGGCGCCGTCCGGCACCGCGGCCAGGTCTTCCGCCGCGTAGCCCATCTGGACCGACTTGCCGGGATCGTTGCCGCAGCATCCGCCGCCGGCGCCGGCGGCGATGCCGCCGTAGCGGGCGCGCACGAGGTCCTTGACCGCGACGTCGGCAAGCGGGGGCGTCGCGGCGCCGCCGCAGCAGGCCTGGGTCGCGGCGGTCAGCGTGTCTGGCGAGGTCATGCGCTGCTCCGATCGGGGATGCGGCCGGCGGGGGCGGAGACGGCGGGAAGCTCGAACGCCGCCTCGCCCCGGCCGCAACAGTTGCGGGTGAGATAGAAGACCAGTCCGTTCATGGCGGCGAAGTCGGCCGCGTAGATCAGGTGCCGCCCGGTCCGGCGCCGGGTGATCAGCCCGGCGCGGTGCAGGTGCTGGAGGTGGAACGTCAGCGACGACGGGGAAACCCCGAGCCGGGCCGCGATCGTCCCGGCGGCGAGCCCCTCCGGCCCGCGTTCGACCAGCAGGCGGTAGAGCGCGAGCCGGTGCTCATGGGCCAGCGCGCCCAGGGCGGTGACGATGCCGGCGGACGAGGGGTCGTTCCACATTTCACGAAGCATCGTAGGATTGCCCGTAGGCAGGGTCAAGCGCGCTGTCGCCGGAAGCCCGCCGCCGGGCCGCGGTCACCCCAGCCGATAGACCCGTCGCGCGTTGCCCGCGAACAGCGCCTGCTTCTCCGCGGCCGAGGCGCCCGCCGCGATCCGCTTGAACGCGTTCCACAGGGCGACCCAGCCGATTCCCATCTTCTCGACCGGGAAGTTGCTTTCGAACAGGCAGCGGTCCGGCCCGAACAGTTCGATGCAGGTCTCGATCCACGGCCGCCACAGCGCCGCCAGCCCCGCGGAATCGAGCGGCGCCGCGGCCGTGCCGTAGTCGAACGCGGCGAGCCGCATCATCATCCCCCCGAGCTTCATCGCCACGTTGGGGCAGCGGGCCAGTTCGGTCACGCCGGCCTTCCAGGCGGCGAACACCGCATCAGTCCGGCCGGCGTAGCGCCCATAGCCCAGCGGGCCGCCGCAATGGCCCATGATGAGCTGCGCCTCCGGCACCGCGCGGGCGAGCGCGGTCACCTCCGCCAGTTGCGGATGGAACACCCAGGCGTCCAGGCTCAGGCCCATGGCGGCCAGGCGGCGCAGCCCGTCGCGGAACTCCTCGCGCAGATAGATCCCGGGGGCCGGGGCGCCGTTGCCGATCGTCGGGTCGGCGTCGTGGTTGCCGGAATGGCGCACGCCGCGAAACCGGCCGCCGCCGGCGCGGATATGCGCTTCCAGCACCGGTTCCACCGCCGCGCCAAGGGTGAGATCGGCGAACCCGACGATACCGGCGGCGACCCGCGCGGGACCGTACTGGCCGGAGCCGCTCATGGCCGCGATGCCGGCGACGAACTCGGTCTCGCCGACCGGGCGCATCTCCTGCGGGCCGCCGGCGCGGTACATCGCGTGGCATTGCAGGAACACGCTGGCGACGGTGGCGTGGCCGCTGCCCAGGTCGGCCAGGTACTCGTCGAGCAGGTAGCGCTGGTCGGGCCGCTGCCACAGGTGGTGGTGCGCGTCGACGATCGGCAGGTCGGGGTCCAGCACCGGCTCGGCCGGCCCGCGCGCGAGCCAGGCCGGATCGGGCGGCGTGATGTGGCCGAAACGGGTCGGAGCCGTCATGGATGCCTCCTCGCCGCCCCGGCCCGCCGGCGGGGGGGCTACAGCTAAAGCTGGCGTTCGACCATCAGCTGCTTGATCGAGGCGATGGCCTTGGCCGGGTTCAATCCCTTCGGGCAGGTATCGGTGCAGTTCATGATGGTGTGGCAGCGATACAGCTTGAACGGGTCTTCCAGCGCGTCCAGCCGCTCCCCGGTCGCTTCGTCGCGCGAATCGGCGATCCAGCGATAGGCCTGGAGCAGCACGGCGGGGCCCAGGTAGCGATCGCCGTTCCACCAGTAGCTGGGGCAGGACGTGGTGCAGCAGAAGCACAGGATGCACTCCCACAGCCCGTCGAGCTGGGCGCGTTCCTCCCGGCTCTGCTTGCGTTCGGCGTCCGGCGGGGGCGGGGTGTCGGATTTCAGCCAGGGATCGATGCTGCGCAGCTGCGCGTAGGCCTGGTTCAGGTCCGGCACCAGGTCCTTCACCACCGGCATGTGCGGCAGCGGATTGATCTTCACCGCGCCCTTCACCTCGTCGATCGGCTTGAGGCAGGCGAGGGTGTTGTTGCCGTCGATGTTCATCGCGCAGGAGCCGCAGATGCCTTCCCGGCAGGAGCGGCGGAAGGTCAGGCTCGGGTCGATCTCGTTCTTGATCTTGATCAGCGCGTCCAGCACCATCGGGCCGCAGCTGTCGAGATCGACCTCGTACGTGTCGGTGCGCGGGTTCTGCCCGGCGTCGGGGTCCCAGCGATAGACGCGGAATTCGCGGACCCGCTTGGCGCCGGCCGGCGCCTTGTGGGTGCGGCCCTGGGCCACGCGGCTGTTGGCGGGAAGGTTGAAGGCCACCATCGTTACGTTGCTTTCCTTTACCGCTCAGTACACCCGCTTCTTCGGCGGAAACACCGAAACTTCGTTGGTCAGGGTCTGCATCTTCACCGGCCGGTAGTCGAGCTTCACCGCGCCGCGGTCGTCGCACCAGGCCAGGGTGTGCTTCATCCAGTTGGCGTCGTCGCGCTCCGGGTAGTCGTCATGGGCATGCGCGCCGCGGCTTTCGGTGCGGGCGTTGGCGCCCGTCATCGTCACCATGGCGTTGCCCATCAGGTTCTGCAGCTCCAGCGCCTCCATCAGGTCGCTGTTCCAGATCAGGCCGCGGTCGGACACCGACATGTCGCTCATGCCGTCCCAGACCTGCTGCATCCTGGTCACCCCTTCCGCCAGCGTCTTGCTGTTGCGGAACACGGCGGCGTGGTTCTGCATGGTGCGCTGCATGCTCAGGCGGAGGTCGGCGACCTTGGTCCCGCCCTTGGCGTAGCGCGTGCGGTCCAGGCGCTCGAGCGAGGCTTCGCCGGCGCGCGCCGGCAGCGGCGCCTGGGGGGCGCCGGGCTTCACCGTCTCCGCCGCCCGATGCGCGGCGGCGCGACCGAACACCACCAGATCGAGCAGCGAGTTGCAGCCGAGCCGGTTCGCTCCGTGCACCGAGACGCAGGCGCATTCGCCCACCGCCATCAGCCCCGGGATCACCGCATCGGGGTCCTCTGCCGTCGGGCGCAGCACCTCGCCGTGGTAGTTCGTGGGGATGCCGCCCATGTTGTAGTGCACGGTCGGCAGCACCGGGATCGGGGCCTTGGTCACGTCGACGCCGGCGAACACCTTGGAGGTCTCGGAAATTCCCGGCAGCCGCTCGTGCAGCAGGTCTGCCCCCAGATGTTCGAGGTGCAGCATGATGTATTCGTTGTTCGGCCCGCAGCCGCGCCCCTCGGCGATCTCGATCGTCATCGAGCGGGACACGACGTCGCGCGAGGCGAGATCCTTTGCCGTCGGCGCATAGCGCTCCATGAAGCGCTCGCCTTCGGAGTTGGTCAGGTAGCCGCCCTCGCCGCGGGCGCCTTCGGTGATCAGGCAGCCGGCGGGGAAGATGCCGGTCGGGTGGAACTGCACGAACTCCATGTCCTGGCACGGCAGGCCGGCGCGCAGCACCATGCCGTTGCCGTCGCCGGTGCAGGTGTGCGCCGAGGTGCAGGACAGGAACGCGCGGCCGTAGCCGCCCGTGGCGATGACCACCTTCTGCGCCCGGAAGCGGTGGATCGAGCCGTCATCCAGGCACCAGGCGGTGACGCCGCGGCAGACCCCTTCCTCGTCCAGGATCAGGTCGAGGGCGAAGTATTCGACGAAGAACTCCACCTCGTGTTTCAGGCTCTGCTGGTAGAGCGTGTGCAGAATCGCGTGCCCGGTGCGGTCGGCGGCGGCGCAGGCGCGGCGCGCCGGCTCCTTGCCGAACTCCTTCATGTGGCCGCCGAACGGGCGCTGGTAGATCTTGCCTTCCTCGGTGCGCGAGAACGGCACGCCGAAATGTTCCAGCTCGTGCACGGCCGGCACCGCTTCCCGGCACATGTATTCGATCGCGTCCTGATCGCCGAGCCAGTCCGAGCCCTTGACGGTGTCGTACATGTGCCAGCGCCAGTCGTCCTCGCCCATGTTGCCGAGCGCCGC
>JAGWSV010000180.1 GCA_028869315.1 Rhodospirillales bacterium | reverse complement strand
TCCGGCATCTGGTCGTAGACCTTGCGCAGCGCCGGCGCCATCTTGTTGGTCAAGGTCCCGGCCACGATCATCACGTCCGACTGGCGCGGCGAGGCGCGGGGGATGATGCCGAACCGGTCGAGGTCGTAGCGCGGCATGTAGGCGTGGATCATCTCCACCGCGCAGCACGCCAGACCGAACGTCATCGGCCACAGACTGCCGGTGCGCGCCCAGTTCACCACCTTGTCGAGATTGGCGACCAGGAATCCCTTGTCGGCAATTTCCCCGGTGATGCCCTTGATGACCGCGTCCTGCTCGGGTCCCGGCGGCAGCGGATCGCGGTTCCAGGCGATGGCGGTTCCGCTCATGGCCTCACTCCCATTCCAACGCGCCTTTGCACCACTCATAGATAAACCCGACGGTGAGGACGCCAAGGAACCCCATCATGGAGAGAAACCCGAACAGCCGCGTCGCGCCCAGGCTGATCGCCCAGGGGAACAGGAACGCCACTTCCAGGTCGAAGATGATGAACAGGATGGCGACGAGGTAATAGCGCACGTCGAACCGGCGACGCGCGTCGTCGAACGCCTCGAACCCGCATTCATAGGCCGACAATTTTTCCGGATAGGGCTTCTGGCGGGCGGCGAGCAGCGAGCCGGCCACCATGGCGATCGCGATCACCGCGGCGATGACCAGGAACACCAGAATCGGCAGGTAGCTCGGAAGAACGTACGGCATCCACTCTCCCCTTCCCGGCCCGGGCATGGACGACGGCCGCCCCGCCTGCGCCCATGATACTCCTGGATCCGCCGCCCGAGGCCCCCACCCACGCGGCAGCGCGTCACCGCGCGCGTCCCCCGCTGCGGCACCGCCAGGCAGGAAGTCACCGGACGAAGCGTGGTCGTGGGGAGCGGCGTGAACGCCGCTGGCGCGAGTGACGGGGCTCGAACCCGCGACCTCCGGCGTGACAGGCCGGCGCTCTAACCAACTGAGCTACACCCGCAGCAGCGAGGCCGAGCGTGTAGGCGCCGCACCCGCGCCCGTCAAGCCGATGCTCGGCCCGGAAGCCTCGGCGACGCACCCCGGCGCGCCGGACTCGGGCCCAACAGCCCCCCAGGAACCAGCACGCCCACATGGCCGGATATGTGTCTTTAAGGGGGGTATAAGCGCCACCGGCGGCCGTCACCGGCCGGGCCAGCCTTCGGGGGTCACCCACCCCATCCCCGGGCTCGGCGAACACGCGCACGACGGCGGACGGGAGGCGCCCCAACGCCGGCTTTATCAAGACCGCAAACGCGCACACTCTCTGATGACCGCGCCAAACGCCCGGCCACCGAAGACGCACCACGTGAAAGGCAACCCGAAAGAAAGGGGTCCGGCGCCACCCGGATGGGCGGCGCCGGGCGATTCCTCAGGCCCGCTTCAGGTTGACCGCCGCGAACTTGCCCTGCTGGCCGCGCTCGAGGTCGAAAGCGATCTTCTGCCCCTCGTTCAGCGTACCAAGTCCCGACCGCTCGACGGCCGAAATATGCACGAACACGTCCTTGGAGCCGTCATCCGGCTGGATGAACCCATAGCCCTTCTGGCCGTTGAACCACTTCACTGTCCCGGTTGCCATCGCACCCGCTTCTCCGAACACTTGGCGACCCGCACCGTGCAGGCCGAACTTACTTTTCCATTCAGGGAACCGAGTTGCGCCGGCTTACGCCGACAAGGCACGCGAGCCCGACCGAAAAGCGCCAATTGCGCCCATATAATGTCGTTCCAGGCAAACCGCCAGTGCCGAAGCGGCGACCGCGCCTACATGTGACCGACCTCGTCCGGCACCGTGTAGAACGTCGGATGGCGATAGGGCTTGGAGGCGCCCGATTCGAACAGCGCGTCCTTGTCGCCCGGATCGCTGGCGGTGATCGCGGCCGACGGCACCACCCAGATCGACAGCCCCTCCCCGCGGCGGGTGTAGGTGTCGCGCGCCGCCTGGAGCGCCATCTCGGCGTCGGCCGCGTGGATCGACCCCGCGTGTTGATGGGCCAGCCCGTTGCGGGAACGGATGAACACCTCCCAAAGCCGCATCGGTGCCTCGGTCATGGTCAGGCGGCCTCCCGGGCCGGCGCTGCGTGCTTTGCGGCATAGGCGCGGGCGGCGTCGCGCACCCAGGCGCCGTCCTGCTGGGCGCGGCGGCGCGCCTCCAGCCGCTGGCGGTTGCACACGCCCCCGCCGGCAAGGACCCGGCGGAACTCCGCCCAGTCGATCGGACCGGTTAGCCAGTGGCCGGCGGCTTCGTCGAACCGCAGGTCCGGATCGGGGATGGCGAGCCCCAGGTACCGCGCCTGCGGCACGGTCGCATCGACGAATTTCTGCCGCAGGCCGTCATTGGTGAAGCGCTTGATCTTCCAGCGCATGGACTGGTCGGAGTGCTGGCTCTCCGCGTCCGGCGGGCCGAACATCATCAGCACCGGCCACCACCAGCGATCCAGCGCGTCCTGCGCCATCGCGCGCTGCGCCGCGGTGCCGCGGCACAGGGTCACCATGATCTCGTAGCCCTGGCGCTGGTGGAAGCTCTCCTCCTTGCACACGCGGATCATCGCCCGCGCATACGGACCGTAGGAGCAGCGACACAGCGGGATCTGGTTCATGATCGCCGCGCCATCGACCAGCCAGCCGATCGCGCCGATATCCGCCCAGCTCAGGGTCGGGTAGTTGAAGATCGAGCTGTATTTGGCCCGCCCGGTCAGCAGTTGGTCGACCAGCTCCTCCCGCGACACGCCCAGCGTCTCGGCGGCGGCGTACAGATAGACGCCGTGGCCGCACTCGTCCTGCACCTTGGCGAGCAGCGCCGCCTTGCGCCGCAGGCTGGGGGCGCGGGTGATCCAGTTGCCCTCGGGGCCCATGCCGACGATTTCCGAGTGCGCGTGCTGGCTGATCTGGCGGACCAGCGTTCGCCGGTAGGCCTCCGGCATCCAGTCGTTGGGCTCGATCTTTTCCTCGGCTTCGACCCTGGCCTGGAACCGGGCGAGACGATCGGGGGACTCCCCCGCCTCGCGCTGGGAATCGGCCCGCTGGACATCGCGCTGATCGAGAGCCTGACTGTACACCCTGCATCTCCCGCGCCGTCGGGTAGGACGCCAGCATAGCGCCCGGGCTGGCGACGCGGCAAACGCGCGGTATGGTGCGGCGCGCAGCAACGGTGTCCGCCCCATGGATTTCGCCCTCAGTCCCGAGCAGCAGCAGATCCGCGAGGAGGTCCTGCGTCTCTGCGCCCGCTTCGACGACGCCTACTGGCTGGAGCGCGAGCGCAGCGCGACGTTCCCGGATGATTTCTACCGCGCCATGGCGGACGGCAACTGGCTCGGGATCGCCATGCCCGAAGAATATGGCGGCGCCGGGCTCGGCATCACCGAAGCGGCGTTGATGATGCAGGCGGTGGCCGAGAGCGGCGGCGCCATGTCCGGCGCCTCGGCCATCCACATCAACATCTTCGGCCTGCACCCGGTCGTGGTCCACGGCACCGCGGCACAGAAGGCACGCATGCTGCCGCCGTTGATCGGCGGCCAGGACAAGGCGTGCTTCGGCGTCACCGAGCCGAATGCCGGGCTCAACACCACCGAGATCACCACAAAGGCGGAGCGCCGCGGCGACCGCTATATCGTGAACGGGGCCAAGATCTGGACCTCCACCGCGCAGGAGGCGAACCGGATTCTGCTGCTCGCGCGCACCACGCCGCTCGACCGGGTGAAGCGGCGCAGCCACGGCCTCACCCTGTTCTACACGACGCTCGACCGCGCCCGCGCCGAGGTGCGGCTGATCCGCAAGATGGGGCGGCACGCCGTCGATTCGAACATGGTGTTCTTCCAGGACATGGAGATCCCGGAAGAGGACCGCATCGGCGCCGAGGGCGAGGGCTTCCGCGCCATCCTGCACGGGCTGAACCCGGAGCGGATCCTGATCGCCGCGGAAGCCATCGGCATCGGCCGGGCCGCCCTGGCCCGCGCCACGAGCTATGCCCGCGAGCGCGTCGTGTTCGGCCGCCCGATCGGCCAGAACCAGGCAATCCAGCATCCGCTGGCGCGCAACTGGGCGGAGCTCGAAGCGGCGCAGTTGATGATGCTGAAGGCCGCCTGGGCCTATGACCACGGCGGGGACTGCGGGGCGGAAGCGAATGCCGCCAAATACCTCGCCGCCGAGGCCGGGTTCCGCGCCGCGGAACAGGCGGTGATGACGCATGGCGGCATGGGCTACGCCGAGGAATACCATGTCGAGCGGTACTTCCGCGAAAGCCTGATCCCCCGCATCGCCCCGGTCAGCCGCGAACTGGTGCTGAGCTATCTCGCCGAGCGGGTGCTCGGCCTGCCGAAATCCTACTGAGACGGCGGCCGGCGCAACGACTGCCACAATCCGACCGGGTCCATGCCCCGCGCCAGCAGCCGGCCCGCCACCATCCGCACGATGCGGGCGATGTCCGCCACCGGGCGAAAATGGCTCGGCCGCAGGGCCGGGCTGTAGATCGCCGGGATGGGCACGGCGACGAAGCCGAAGCCGCCCCGGCCGGCTTCGATCAACGCCTCGCTCTCGAAGGCGAAGCGCTCCGCCTGGCCGCCGCCTTGCACCAGCAGCGCCGCCAGCGCGGCCGGGTAGACGCGAAATCCGGACTGGCTGTCCGGCACCTTCTGGCGCGCCGCCCAGGAGATCCAGAAATCCGCGACGCGATTGGCGATCCGGCGTGCGCGCGGCACCGGTCCCGCGCCAGCGCTGCAACGCGCCCCGATCACCAGGCGGCCGGGCCACGCGGCGGCCGCCGCGAGCAGGCGGGGCACGTCCTCCGGACGGTGCTGCCCGTCGGCGTCCAGGGTCACGATCCAGCGCGCGCCGCCCGCCAGGGCCGCGCGCATACCCCGCCGCAGGCTGTCGCCCTTGCCGCGGTTGGTTGCCTGCGGCAACAGTTCGGCGCCCGCCTCGGCCGCGAGCACGGCGGTCTCGTCGGTCGAGCCGTCGTCGACGACCAGCACCCGCGGCCGGCCGGGCAGCGCGAGACAGGCCCGCACGATGGTTTCGATCGTCGCCGCCTCGTCGAACGCGGGGATGACGATGGCAACCCCGCCGGCCGCAGCCGCCGCTTCCTGCCGTCCCAGCCGTCCGCTATTCTGTTCCCTCATGTCAGCTATCAAAGCCCGGAAATGACTGCGCCGCCACCGCTAACGGCACCTGAGACCTGCGACATCGCAGTGATCGGCGGCGGGCCGGCCGGATCGACCGCCGCCGCGCTGCTCGCCCGGCGCGGGCGGCGGGTCGTCCTGCTCGACAAGGACCGGCACCCGCGCTTTCACATCGGCGAGTCGCTGCTGCCGCGCAACCTTGCCATCTTCGATCGGCTCGGCGTGCGGTCCCGGGTACACGCGCTCGGCACCTTCAAGCCGGGGGCGGAGTTCGTCTGCGACAAGAGCGGACGGCAGGTGACGTTCAGCTTCGCCTCCGGGCTCGATCGCCGCTACACCCATTGCTACCAGGTGCCGCGCGCCGCGTTCGACGCCACCCTGCTCGACACGGCACGGGCGAGCGGCGCGACGGTGCTGGAGGCAACGCGAGTACACGACGTCGCCTTCGCCGCAGACGGCACCGCGCGGCTGCGCGCGCAGTGTGGCGACGGGCAGGAACGGGCATTCGCCGCCCGCTTCGTGCTGGACGCCTCGGGGCGGGACTGTCTGCTCGCGCGCAAGTTCGGCCTGCGGGTTGCGGACAAGCGAATCAACAGCGCCGCGGTGTACGGCCATTTCCGCAACGTCGAGGCGCGGACCGACGAACGCGCCGGTTGCGTCAGCGTCCATCTGGTCAAGGACGGCTGGTTCTGGATGATCCCGCTGCCCGGCGACATCATGAGCGTCGGCTTCGTGTCCGGACCGGCCGCATTCAAGGACCGCGCCGGCGGCATGCAGGAGTTGCTGATGGCGCGCGTCGCCGCCAGCCCGAGCGTGGCGGCAAGGATGCGCGCCGCCGAACCGGTGGGCGAGATCGTCGGGACGGGTAATTATTCCTATCGAACCCGCGCCGGCTGGGGCGAAGGATGGATGCTGCTCGGGGACGCGTTCGGCTTCCTCGATCCGGTGTTCTCCTCGGGCGTGCTGCTCGCGATGGCTTCGGCAGAACTGGGTGCGGAGGTGGCGGAGACCTGGCTCGACGACCCGGCCGCCGCGCGCACCCTGGCCCGGCGCGCCGATCGGCGGCTACGGCGGGCGATGGACGAGTTGAGCTGGCTGATCGGCCGGATCAACGATCCGGTGCTGCGCGGCATGCTGCTGGCGCCGCGCAATCTGCTGCATATGCGCGACGGGCTGGTGTCCGTGCTGGCCGGGCACTTCCTATACGAGCGACCGGGTTTCGGCCTGCCGCTGGCGATGTTCAAGGCGACCTACTACCTGCTCGCCGGGGCGCGCCGGCTGGGCGTGCGCACCATCGCGCCGTAGTCGAAAGACGTGAACCACGCGACCCAACCCGCAGCGCGATCGCCTGAACCCCGCAGGCCAGAGGGCGCGGGTCACGCGAGCGATGACGCCTTGTTCAGGCTGCCGCCCTCGGCCGGTTCAGTTCGGCGATGCGCGGCGCGACCTCGCGGGCGAACAGCCTGATGTTCTCCACCGTGTCCTGGTGGTCCAGGAACCCTCCCTGGCCGAAGAACAGCAGATGGCCGACGCCGCCCATGCGGGCGTTGAAGTCCTTGAGTTGCTCGTACACGTCGTCCGGAGTGCCGGCGAACACGGTATCGGTCGCCATCAGGTCCTCCACCGAGGCCTGGGTCGCGTCGATCAGGTTGCCGTTGCGGTCGGCGACGATGCGGCCCTTCTTCTTGCCCGCCTTCAGCATCGCCACGTTGGCGGGAATGGTGTTGTAGCCGGGCGGATTGGTGAACGGCTCGGCCACCACCGGGGCAGTGCGGACGTAGCCGGCGATCAGGTCGGCGCGCCGGTAGCCCTCCGCACGGGTGTGGCCGACGCCGACCACGGCGGCATAGGCCATGCGGTCCGCCCCGGCTTCCCAGCCCAGTTCGCGGGCGCGGGCGCGATAGGCATCGAACATCGGCTTGGCGATGCCGCCCGACAGCAAGGTGCCGACGACATGGCCCTTCTCCGCCGCCGCCCGTCCGGTGGCGGCGCTCATCCCGGTCATCCAGATCGGCGGATGCGGCTGCTGCACCGGCCGCGGCCAGATGTTGACATGGCGGTACTGGAAGAACTCGCCTTCCCAGGAGAACGGGCCGTCATGGGTGGACAACGCCTTCAGGATCAGGTCGTGCGCTTCCCAGTAGCGGCGCATGAGCCGGGCCGGGTTGGAGTTCGCGGGCGCGATCTCGTAGGCCGCGCCCTTCACCAGCCCGAGTTCGGTACGGCCGCCCGACAGCACGTCGAGCCAGGCGACCTCCTCGGCCACCCGCACCGGATCGGGCCGGTTGGCGATCGGGTTGCCGAGGGAAAGGAGCCGCGCCCGCCTGGTCTCGCGGGCGATGACCGCGAGCGCCATCGGCACCGAGACGGTCATGCAGGTCGCGGTGGCGTGGTGCTCGTTCACCATGATGTCGAGGCCCTCCTCGTCGCAGAGGGCGAACTCGTCGAGGTAGCGGCTCAGCAGCTTGTGTGCGACCGCGGGGTCCACATGGCCGTTGGGCAGCACGACCCGCAGCGACCCGCGCGCGAGCCCGGCCTCCCATGCCGGATGATAGGCCATTTCGGAAAAATACCAGGTGCGCATGGCGCGGCTCCGGCCAAGGTCAGGATGGGCGTCAGGCTCAGGGCGTGTCGATGAACCGGGTCAGTTCGGCGACGGTGGTCTCCGGCTGTTCCCACAGCGGGAAATGCCCGGCATCCGGCACGATCCCCAGGCTGGCGCCGGGGATCGCGGCACGCCAGCGTTCGCCGTAGGCCGGCGTGACGATCCGGTCCTCGGCGCCCCACAGCAGCCGCGTGGGGATATCGATGCGGTGCAGCCAATGCCGCAGCCGCGGATTGTGCATGTAGGGCTTCCAGCCGAACAGCGCGAAGGCCTCCCGCCCGCGGGCGATGGCGGCAAGCTCGGCGTCCGGCAGCGTCGTGGTGTCGACGTCGCCGCGCGCCGGATCCGCCCAGGCAAGCGCGAGGTAGGCATCGCGGGAGACGGCGTGCATGTCGGCGATGTCGCGCTCCAGCACGCCGCCGAACTTCACCCCGAGCGGTGCAATGAGCCCCAGCCCGGCGAAGTGCGCCGTGTTGCGCACCGCCATCTCGGCGGCAACCCAGCCGCCAAAGCAGGCGCCGACCAGGATCGCCCGCTCCAGCTTCAGCGCCGCGACGAGGTCGAGATAGAGATAGGCGAGGTCGTCGACCCCGCCGACCCAGTCCGGCAGCGCCGAGTTGCCCCAGCCCGGATGCCACGGCGCGATCACCCGATAATGGCGCGCCAGCAGGTCAAGCCACGGCCGGTGCGGCTCCAGACCCTCGCCGGGATGCAGGAACAGGAGCGGGCGGCCTGCGCCCTCCTCCTCGATCGCGAGATCGACCCCGGCGACGGTCTGGTAACGGGTCATTCGACTTGCGCCGCCAGCCGGGCGAGGTGGAAGGCGGTATCGCCGAACGTATGCTCGATCACCATCGCACGGCGGAAATAATGGCCGACCGCGTATTCCTCGGTCATGCCGATGCCGCCATGCATCTGGATCGCCTGCTGGGAGACGAAGCGCGCCGACTGGCCGTAGCCGACCTTGGCCATGGAGATGTTGCGCGCCCGCTCGGCGGGATCGGCGTCCTCGACGCTGACGGTGGCAAGCATGGCCATGCTGCGGCCCTGCTCCAGGGCCATCAGCATTTCCGACAGCCGGTGCTGCACGACCTGGTTGCTGCCGATCGGCTTGCCGAACTGCTCGCGGGTGCGGGAATACTCCAAGGTCATGGACTGCATGGTTTCCATCGCGCCCACCGCTTCGGCGCCCATGGCGGCGATGCCGGTTTCCACGACCCGCTCGATCACCGGGAAGGCCGCTCCGGCCTCGCCCAGCACGTCACCGTCCGCCACCGCGACATGGGTGAGCGAGACCTCGGCCGCCCGGGTCTCGTCGCGCAGGGTATAGCCGCGGCGGGCGAGGCCCTGGGCGCCGGCGTCGACCAGGAACAGGCCAATGCCGTCGGGATCGTCGCGCGCGCCCTTGATGCGCGCGCTGACGACCAGCTTGTCGGCGCTGTCGCCATGGAAGACGACGCTTTTGGCCCCGTCCAGCACCCAGCCGCCGTTGCCGCGCTTCGCCGTGGTCTGCACGTCCGACAGGTCGTAGCGGGCGTCGCGCTCACCGTGGGCGAAGGCGAGCTTGAGCGTGCCTTCGGCCACCGCCGGCAGGATCGCCGCCTGCTGCGCCGCGCTGCCGCCCAGCCGCACCGCCGTGCCGCCCAGCACCACGGTCGCCAGATAGGGTTCCAGCGCCAGCGCGCGCCCGAGTTCCTGCATCACCAGCATGACCTCGACGGCGCCGCCGCCGAAGCCGCCATGCTCCTCGGCGAAGGGCACGCCGAGCAGGCCAAGCTCGGCGTAGCGGCCCCACATCTCCGTGCTCCAGCCGTCGGGCTGTTTCAGGAAGGCTTTGCGCGCCTCGAACCCGTAGCGGTCTGCCATCAGACGGGTGACGCTGTCCGCCAGCAGCCGCTGGTCGTCGGAAAGATCGAAGTCCATCAGAGCCTCAGCACCGCTTTCGAGAGAATGTTCTTCTGGATTTCGTTGGTGCCGCCGTAGATCGAGGCGGCGCGCAGGAACAGGTAGTTGCCGGCGGCCTGTTCCGCGGCCTCGGCGAGCATGTCCGGCTCGTTCGCCATCTCGGCCAGTTCCTGCGCCCAGATCGGCATCGCCAGGGGGCCGGCGGCGTCCATTGCGAGCTCGGTGGTGGATTGCAGCAGTTCGGTGCCCTTCACCTTCAGCACCGACGACAGCGGATCGGGGCGTCCGTCGCTTTTCTTGGCTCCGGCCGAGACCACGCGGTACTGGGTGATCTGCAGCGCCTTCATGTCCACTTCGAGCTGCGCGACCCGCTGGCGGAACGTCGGATCCTCGATGAGCGGCTTGCCGTTGAAGCGCACGGCGCGGGCTGCTTCCTTCGCCGCCGCCACCCGCTCACGCGACTTGCCGAGGCGGGCGATGCCGGTGCGTTCGTTGCCGAGCAGGAACTTGGCCACGTCCCAGCCACGATTTTCCTCGTGGATGCGCATCTCGACGGGAACCTTGACGTCGTCGAAGAACACCTCGTTCAGGTGATGCGCGCCGTCGATCGAGATGATCGGCCGCACGGTGATCCCCGGCGTCTTCATGTCGACGAGCAGGAACGAAATGCCTTCCTGCCGCTTCGCCGCGTTCGGGTTGGTGCGCACCAGCACGAAGCACCAATCCGCGTTGTGCGCGGTGGAGGTCCAGATCTTCGAGCCGTTCACCACGTAGTGGTCGCCCTCCCGCCTGGCCGCGGTCTTCAGCGACGCGAGGTCCGACCCTGCCCCGGGCTCGGAGAAACCCTGGCACCACCAGTCGTCCAGATTGGCGGCACGCGGCAGGAAACGCCTCTTCTGTTCTTCGGTGCCGAACTGGATCAGCACCGGACCGAGCATGGTGATGTTGAACGACAGCAGCTCCGGCGCCGGCGCGGCCTGGTTCTCTTCGATGAAGATCATCCGCTGCACCGCCGACCAGCCCGGCCCGCCCCATTCCTTCGGCCAGGACAGCGCGGCCCAGCCCTTCCTGTTCAGGATGCGCTGCCAGGCGATGACGTCCTGCTTGCGCGGGCTGTAGCCGAGCCGCATCCGCTCACGGATGTCGGCAGGCAGGTTGTCGCGGATGAAAGCGCGTACCTCGTCACGGAACGCGAGTTCTTCCGGGGTGAAACGCAGGTCCATTCCGGTCCCTCCGGGTCAGTTCAGGCGAAGGTCGATGATGTGGCGCGGGTCGGGCTGCAATTCGCCGCGCTCCACGCGCGTGACGATATCGGTGAGCGCCGCGTTGGCCGGGGTACGAAGCCCGACCTCCTCGCCCTTGCGCACCACGAAGCCGTTGAGAAAGCCGATCTCGGTGCGGCGGCCCTTCATCATGTCCTGGCCCATCGAGGGCCGATGCGCGCCGCCGCCCGGTTTAGCCGCTTCGGCAAGACGATGGTCGTCGTATGCGCGTGCCGCTTCGGCGTCGCCTTCGCCGGCGCGCGCGATCACCTCCGGGTCGAGATGGTGGATTTCTTCCAGCTCATAGCCCAGCGCCTGCCCGACCCGGATGGCTTCCGACCCGAGCCGGGCGCCGAACCGGCGGATCGCGTCGTTGGTCAGGGTGTCGCGGGTGATCATCCCGGTGCAGGCGGAAATCCCGTTGCCCATCACGTTGGTGACCAGCTTGGACCAGCGCTCCCCCCACAGATTCGACGTGATCAGCGAGCCGTCGGCGTAGTCGACCAGCTTCTGCACCTGCTTCGCGCGATCGGTGATCCGCCCGTGCACCTCGCCCACCCGGAACACGGTGTGGCCCTTGCCGCGGCTCTTGCCGGCGGCGCGGCGCACATGGCCGGGTTCGCACAGATCGACGGTGATGGAACTGGCGATGCAGCCGAGCACCTTGCCCCAGCCGACCACGGCAGCGATCGTCTCCTCGTTCATGCAGTTCTGCAACGAAACCACGTACCCGTTGGGGGAGAGGTACTGCGAGATCAACCTGGTCGCCCAGGCGGTGTCGTAGGACTTCATGCAGACGAAGGCGACGTCGATCGGCGCTTCCTTGGCCAGGTGCTGCGCATCGGTCAGGTGCAGCGCCCGCACGTTCACGGTGAACTCCTCCCCGGTGACATGGCTGATGCGCAGGCCGTGGCTGCGCATCCGCTCCACATGCTCCGGCCAGGGATCGAGGAAGGTCACATCCTCCCCGGCTTGCGCCATGTGGGCACCGGCATAGCCGCCGACGGCGCCGGTGCCGACAACCGCGATCCTGGGTCGCATGAGTTTCCTCCGAGGCGTGTTGGGCGAGAGAGCTACCGGAGGGTAGACCACCCCGGCGCCGGGTCAAGCCGAGCCGTCGGTCGCTTGCAGCGCCGCGAGGAAACGCTCGGAGAACCGCCGCGCGGTGCCGGTCCAGACCTGTTCGCGCAGCGCCCGATGGCGGGCCTGGCGTTCTTCCAGCCGCATGGTCAGCGCGCTGTGCATCGCGTCAGCGATTTCTTCCGGGTCGTACGGATTGACGATCAGCGCCTCCGTCAACTCCGCGGCCGCACCGGCAAAGCGCGAGAGGATCAGCACCCCGGGGTCCTCAGGGTTCTGGGCGGCGACGTACTCCTTCGCCACCAGGTTCATGCCGTCGCGCAGCGGCGTGACCACGCCCATGGCGGCGGCGCGATAGAAGCCCGCCAGCGTGCCGCGACGCAGCGGACGGGTCATGTAGCGCACCGGCACCCAGTCGAACTGCGAGTACTGGCCGATCGTGTCGCCGACCATGCGGTCCAGCTCGATGCGCAAATCCTGGTACTCGCTCACGTCCTCGCGCGAACGGGCGGCGACCTGGAGGAAACTGACCCGCTGGTGGTGCTCCGGGTAGCGCGCCAGCAATCGCGCGAAACCGTCCAGCCGCTGCACCAGGCCCTTGGAATAGTCCAGCCGGTCAACGCCGATCGCCAGCGCGCGGCCGGCGAGGCTGGCGCGCAGCCGGCGCACCTCGCTGCCGCGCCAGGACTGCTCGGCCGCCGCGGCGAAGCCTTCCGCATCGATCCCGATCGGGTCGACGATCGTTTGCGCCCGCCGCCCGCCCATGGTGACGCCGCCGCCCTCGTCCGGCGTCAGCCCCAGGATTTCGTGCGTGCTGCGGAGAAATCCGGCACGGAACTGCTCGGTATGGAAGCCCACCACGTCGTAGGCGCACAGGCTGGCAAGAATCTGCTCGGCGCGCGGCAGCGCGCGCAGCACTTCCGGCGGGACGAACGGGGTGTGCAGGAAGAAGCCGATCCGGTTCCCGATCCCGCGCGCGCGCAACTCCTCGCCGAGCGGGAACAAATGATAGTCGTGCACCCAGACCAGATCGTCCGGCCGCAGCAACGGGGCCAGCGCCTCGGCAAACCGGCGGTTCACGACCCGGTACGCGTGGTACTCGTCGGAGCGGTACTGTACCAGGCCAAGCCGGAAGTGCAGCAGCGGCCAAAGCACGCGGTTGCTGAACCCGGCGTAGAACAGCCGGTACTCGGTCTCCGACAGGTCGATGGTGGCGTAGGCGATCCCGTCCGACTCCGCGAGCGTGGCCGACGTGGCCCCGGCGCGGGCGGTGCGCCGGCCGCTCCAGCCGAACCAGAGCGAGCCGGGGCCGAGCGCATCGGCCAGCGCCACCGCCAGGCCGCCGGCGCGCGGCCCCCGCTCATTCGGGAGCGGAACCCGGTTCGAGACGACGACGAGCCGCCCGCTCATGCGTCTGCCGCCCGTTGCCGGGCGACCCGCCTGGCCCCGAGGCGCCATGAGGCCATCAGGATGCCGGCGCCGATGAGCGCGATACCGGCGGCGTGGTATGCGTGGAACCGCTCGCCCAGGAACAGCACCGCGAGCGCACTGCCGAACAGCGGCATCAGGTGCATGGACTGGCCGGCGCGCCCGGCGCCGATCAGCTCGATTCCGCGGTTGAACAGAAGATACGCAATGAAGGAAGGAAACACCGCCGTATACCCCATCGCCAGAAACGCCGGCGTCCCGCCGGTGATGTGCGCGCCACCCGCCAGTTCGGCCAGATAGAACGGCAACATCAGGCAGGAGCCGATGCCCATCGCCGCGGACAGGAAGGCCAGCGGGTGCACCGCCGGCCGCCGGCGCAGCATGGCACAATAGATGCCATAGATCGCCATCCCCCCCAGGATCCACCAGTCCCCCGGATTGAGCCGCAGTCCCAACAGCACCGCGAGCGAGCCGCGTCCGGCGATGGTCGCCACTCCGGCAAGGGAGATCAGCACCCCGGCCACCTGCCGCAGGCTCGGCCGCTCGGCGAAGATCACGGCCGCCCAAACGATAATGATCAGAGGCTGCGCCGATTGCAGCAGCAGAACGTTCAGCGCCGAGGTCTGGTCGAGCGCGATGTAGGACATCGTGTTGTAGGTGGCGATTCCCGTGGCCGAGAGGAGCAGCATCATCCGCCAGTGCCGGACCAGCACCGGCGCATCGCGCCGCAGATGCGGCCATGCGAACGGCAGCGAGACGAAGAACGCCCCGGTCCAGCGCCAATAGGCGAGCGCCACCGGGGGCACCAGCTCCGCCACGCCGCGCGCCAGCACGATATTGCCGGCCCACAGAAGATTCGCGAGCACGAGTATGGGCCAGGCGGCGTGCCAGAAGCGGGTCAGCCCGGCGGCACCGCGCGTCGCTGGGGGCACCACCGCGGGAGCGACGGCATCAGGCATCGGCTGTGTCCGAGGGAGGCATCGGGGGCTCCGGCAGGCGCCAGGGGACGGTCCCGCCACGCTAGGGGAAGTCGCACCGCGAGGCGATTCTGCTGCGCGAAGGACGCCGCCGGCAAGGGACGCTGCCCGGAGGGCTTGCGCCGGAGGCTTCGGCCCGGAGAGTTGTCCCCCACCGCCTGCGCACGAAGCCGCCCTTGTTGCCGCGGGTGGGGCTGCCAGTGGGGCTTGCCTGACCCGCGCCGCCGCCGCAGGCTGCGGGGCATGTGGTTCGATCCTCCCTCCCCCCTCGCCTCCCGTGTCCTCACCCGCATGCCGGACCGGTTCCGCCGGCTGGAGCGCAGTGAGTGGGCCGACGGCAATCGCGCCGGCGCCGCGGTCGACAGCTTCCTGGAAGGGCCTTGCTACGACACCGCCGGTCGGTTGCACGTGGTCGACATTCCGTACGGGCGCATTTTCCGCATCGACGGTGACACCTGGACGCTGCTTGCCGAATATGACGGCTGGCCGAACGGGTTGAAGGTTCTGCCCGACGGCATGCTGCTTGCCGCCGACTACCGTCGCGGCCTGATGCGCATTGATCCCGCCTCCGGCGCCGCCACACCGCTGCTGCAGACGGTCATGAGCGAGAGCTTCAAGGGGCTGAACGATCTGACCCTGCACCGGGACGGTTCGGTGCTGTTCACCGACCAGGGCCAGACCGGGCTGCAGGATCCCAGCGGGCGGGTGTGGCGGCGGCACCCGGACGGGCGGCTCGACAAGCTGCTCACCACCGGCCCGAGCCCGAACGGCCTCGTGCTCAACAGCGCCGAGACGCATCTCTATGTCGCGATGACGCGGTCCTGCGAGGTCTGGCGGTTCTTCCTGCGCGACGACGCGGTGGTGGCGAAGGCGCAGTGCTTCGCCCGTGTCCCGGCCGGCACGTCCGGGCCGGACGGCCTGGCCATGGACAGGCACGATCGGCTCTATATCTGCAACCCGGGGCACGGCTGCGTGTGGGTGGTGGACGCGCGCGGCAAGCCCCTCTATCGGATCGACAGTTGTGCCGGACGGATGGTCACCAACTGTGCCCTTGCGCCTGACGGGCGCAGCCTGGTGATGACGGAGTCTGAATCCGGCACCATTCTGATCTGCGAGGTGCCCACGCCATGAGCGAACACGTCAACATCTGCGAAGTCGGCCCGCGCGACGGGCTGCAGATTGCCAAGACCCGCATGACCACCGATGCCAAGGTGGCGTGGATCGCCGCCATGGCCGCGGCCGGGGTGAAGGAGATCGAGGTCGGCAGCTTCGTCCCCCCCCGCGTCATCCCGCAGATGGCGGATACCGAGGAAGTGGTCCGGCGCTCGCTGGACATTCCCGGCCTGACGGTGATCGCGCTGGTGCCCAACCTGCGCGGCGCGCAGAACGCCTACAATGCCGGCACCCACAAGATCAGCACGCCGATCTCGGTCAGCGAGGGCCACTCGCGCGCCAATCTCAACCGCACGCCGGCCGAAAGCATCGCCGAAGTGGCGCGGCTGATGGAGTGGGTGAAAGCCCAGCCGCGGCGGATGGAGGTGATCGCCGGGGCTTCGACGGCGTTCGGCTGCTCGATCGACGGGGTGGTGCCGACGCAGCAGGTGGTCGAGGTGTGCGCGGGTCTGGCGAAAGCAGGCGTCGACAAGATCATGCTGGCCGACACCGTGGGCTACGGCCATCCGGCGCAGATCAAGGAAGTGGTGCGCGCGGTGCGCGACGCGATCGGCCCGGTGCTGTGGGGTCTTCACTTGCACGACACCATGGGCCTCGGCCTCGCCAACGCGCTGGCTGGGCTGGAGGAAGGCATCCGCGCGTTCGATTCCTGCCTCGGCGGGCTCGGCGGCTGCCCCTACGCGCCCGGCGCGTCGGGCAACGTGGTCACCGAAGACCTGGTGTTCATGCTGGAAAGCATGGGCTTCTCCACCGGCATCGATCTGCCGAAGCTGCTGGAGGCGCGCAAGCTGCTGCACGCCGGCCTACCGGCCGAGCCGCTCGCCGGGCAGATGCCGAGGGCGGGGATTCCGAAAACTTTCCGCAAGGCGGCTTAGGGCAAGCGTCCCTGACGCCCGACGTCCCCTGACGAGCGGCGCCAGGACCGAACATGCCCCAGGTGATCGACCTCTCGACCCCGATCCAGCCCGACCATTTCCGCTGGCATCCGAAGCAGCACCTGCACCGCACGCACGCGCAGGGGCACGCGCAGGTCACCTGGCTGTCCACCGCCGTCCATGCCTTCACCCACATGGACGCACCGCGCCACTTCGACCCCGAAGGCCCGACGACGGATGCGATCCCGCTCGACACCACCATCGGCCCCGCGTCGGTGGTGGACGTGCGACGGGCGGGTCCGAACGCGCCCGTCACCGGGGCGCTGATCGCCGCGGCCGGGGCGCATGTCCGTCCGGGCGACATCGTGCTCGTTCGCGCCGGCTGGGATCTCGTGGAGCGGATCGAGACCCCGGCGTTCTGGGCGAACGCGCCCTGGATCACGCCCGAAGCGGCCGACTGGCTCTATTCGCGCCAGCCCAAGGCGGTCGGTTTCGACTTTCCGCAGGACCGCTGCATCCGCAACGCCATCGTCGGCCTGCCCGACGCCCCGGCCGAGGAGTACGTCACCCACCAGCGCCTGTTGCTGCGCGGGGTCATCCTGATCGAGTACCTCGCCAACCTGATGGCGCTCACCTCGCCGCGCAGCTTCGTGGTTTGCGCGCCGCTCAGTCTGACGAACAGCGACGGCGCGCCCGCGCGGGTGCTCGCACTCGACGGCGTCGGCCACTGATCGCCACGAAACGCCGATGCTGAGGCCGGCACCGCAGGCAGACCAGGAGGTCGGCCTTTCCGCCCAGCCGACGGCCCGATTCTACCTGCTGATGTTCCTTCTGGCCGCGGCGATGCAGATGCTCGCCAGCGCCGGGAATTTTGTCCATGTGTGGCACGGTATGCTGGTCGACCCCGACAGCTACATGCGGCTGGTGCGCATCGAGCAGGGACTGAAGCTCGGACACCTGGTGAACACGGTCGCCGGGCGCGACGATTCGGGGGCGACGCTTGTCATCGAATGGTCGCGCCTGTTCGACGCCGCGCTGGTCGCGCTGGCCGCACCGCTCTCGCCCTGGCTCGGCTGGCACAAGGCGCTGTACTGGGCCGGCGTCGCCTCCAGCCCGCTGGCGGCCGGGTCGCTCGGCGTCGGCCTGTCCTTCGCCGTCGCGCCGCTCGTCCCACGGGGATGGCTGTGGAGCGCCGCCGGACTGGCGCCGCTGCTCGCCGGCATCCACGGGTTCGAGGCGATCGGGGTTATTCATTATCATATCGTTATGGTGTCGGCGACGGCGATCACCGCCGGCCTCGCGGTTCGCGCGACCGGCGCCGTAGGACGCGCGGCGGGATGCGTCGTCCCCAGGCCCGCGCGCGTCGGCGACGGGTTCGCGACCGGCCTGGCCGGCGGGATGGCGATCTGGATCATGCCGGAGACCATGCCGTTCGTGCTGCTGTGCTTCCTCGGCCTGGGCTGGTGCTGGATGTTCCGCCCGATCGGCCGCGGGGTCGCGGCCGGCGGGCTTGGTTTCCTCGCCACGCTTGCGTTCGGTCTATGGCGCGATCCGCCGGCCGGGGGGCTCTGGGCGCCGGAGCTTGACCGGCTGTCCGTCGTCTATGCGGCCCTGGGCGTTGCCGTAGCCGCGGTGGGATTGTGGCTTTGGGGGCTCGACCGCACAAGGCTCACGCTGCGGTGGCGCTGGACGCTCGGCATCGGCGGCGCGCTGATCGGCTTCGCGGTCTGGCTCGGCGCCTTCCCCAGCGTCGCGCTCGGTCCCTATGCGCTCTTGCCGGCGGACCAGATGCGCCTGTTTTTCGGCGAGATGATGGAGACCCAGCCGGTCCGCGGCCTTGGCCCGACCGCCCTGCTGTTGGGACCAGGCGCCTTCGCCCTGGCCGTGGCGGCGACGCGGGCCTGGAGCGCGCGGCACGCCGTCGAAACGGCGGGGGCATGGCTGATCGTAACTGCGGCGGCGTTGCTTGCGCTCGGACTGACCGCGCGGTTCAAACTGTTCGCGCCGTTCCCCACCGCGCTGGGCGCAGCCATGCTGCCGCTGGCGCTCGCCGACGCTTCCCGACACTTCGCCGCCCGGCCGCAGCACGCCATGCTGGCGCGGATCGGGCTGGTGGCGACGCTGCTGGTCGCACCGTACGCGGCGGCCATTCTGGGAAACCTCCTCGCCGCACCAAAGCCCGGCAGCGCGCACGCGGCGGACGCGCCGTCCTGCGCGATGACCCATATCGGCAGCCTGCTGGGCCCGGCCGCCGGCCAGATCGTGCTCTCGCGCATCGGCGAGGTGCCGGAGCTGTTGTATCGTAGCCGCATTGTCGCCGTGGGCTCGCTGTACCAGCATGGGGTGCAGGGGTATCTGCGCGCCAGGGCCGCGTGGCGCGCGCCGGCGTCCGGCTCGGCGCCGCCCGCGGCTGTCGCCGCGACCGGCGCGCGTTTCGTGTTGTTCTGCCCGCGCGGCAGCCCGTACGTCATCGCCAAGGGGGCGGGGGCGGATGCGTTGTGGTTCGCCCTGTCGCACGATCGCCCGCCCAGCTGGCTGAGGCTGGTCGGTGCGCAACAGGCGACCGGGTTCCGCCTCTATCGGATCGTTCCGCCGCCCGGCGGGTAGCGCCGGGTCCGGCAGCATCCCGCGCCATCGCCCAGACTACGCCGCGGCGACGGCCTTCCGCTGCGCCCGCTCGCGCAGCGCCGCTGCGGCGCGAATCAGGGGGCCGTCCCAGTCGCCGAGGCGATCCTGGCGGAAGATGCGCAAGCCGGGATACCACGGACTGTCATCCCGCCCGCTCAGCCAGCGCCAGCAATTGTCGTAGCGATCGAGCAGAAGGACCGGCGTGCCAAGCGCGCCGGCGAGATGCACGACGGCCGTATCGACGCTGACGACAAGATCGAGCCCTGCGATGATGGCGGCGGTGTCGGCAAAATCCGCGACGTCCCCCATCGGGTCCAGCACGGTGAGCCCGGGGGGCGGCGCCGCTGCCTCTGTCGCCGACGGTCCCGCCTGCAGGCTGACGAACGTCACGCCAGCCACGCCGGCCAGCGGCGCGAAGGCCGCCAGCCCGGCGCTGCGCCTGCGGTCGAGGGTGGCGAAGCCCGGCAGCCAGGGCCGCGCCTGGCCGGCCCAGACCAGACCGACGCGCAGCCCGGGTCCCGCGGCGCGCAGCCGGTCCCGCCAGCCCGCCGCCAGCACCGGATCGGCGGCGAGGTAGGGCACCGCCGCCGGGACCGTCTCCGGCGTGGTCGCGAACACGCGCGGCAGGCTGAAGAACGGGCAATGGAAGTCGTAGGCCGGCAGCGGGGCGGCCGGATCGGCCAGCGGGGCGAGCGGCGCCAGCAGCCGCGCCAGCGCGGCGGGCACCGCCAGGACCACCCGCGCGCCGCGCCTGGCCAGCAGCGGCGCGTAGCGCGCGAACTGCAGCGTGTCGCCGTAGCCTTCCTCGTGCGTGAGCAGGACGGTGCGACCGGTCAGGTCGCCCGCCACGGCCAGGTCCGGCAGCAGGCGATCGAGCGGCAAAGCCGTGTGGCCGGGCAGGCGCAGGCGCCATTCGTATTCGGCCCAGGCCTCGCGCCAGCGCCCCGCGTGCAGCAGGGCGACGGCACGATTGACGTGCAGCTGCGCGTCCTCGGGCGCACGCGCGACCGCCTGGTCGTGGGCGGCAACCGCCTCCGCATGCCGCCCGGCGACCTTCAGCATCATGCCGAGATTGGACCAGCCGGCGGCGGGGCCGGGGTCGAGCGCGACGGTGCCGCGGAAGGCGGCGGTGGCAGCCGGGATGTCGCCGGTTTCGGCGGCGGCGAGGCCGGCGAGAAACTGCGCGGCAGCGGAGCCCGAGGGATCGCCGAGCGCGGCCAGCGCCGCCGCGGGATCGCCGATGTCCAGATGAAGCTGCGCCAGCCCGCGGCGCAGCGCGGCGTCGGCAGGCGCGCGGCGCAGCGCGGCGCGATACTGTGCGACCGCCCGCTCCGCCTGGCCGAGGCGGCGGAGCAGGGCGGCGAGGTCATGACAGGGATGGGCTTGGTCCGGCCGCGCCCGCGCGACCTCGTGCAGGAGGTCCGCCGCGTCCTCGGTCCCTCCCTGGGCGCCGCGGGCGAGGCCGAGCAGCAGCCGGGCCTCCGCGTCCGCCGGATCGGCGGCGAGCAGGGCGCGGCACGGCGCGAGCACCGCGGCGAAGCGGCCGGACTCGAGCGCCGCGAAGGCGGCGCGCAGCAGCAGGGTGCGATCGGGGGCCACGGCGCCACCTCCGCGGTGAGCCTGCGGCCCGAAGGTTAAGGCCGGGTGAAGGGCCGGGGCACGGTTCTCGCCGGTACGCCGGCCGGCACCGTCAGCCGGTATCCTCGGCCGCTGTGGCGGCGGGCGAAGGCGCCGGGCTCTGTTGCAACCGCTGCTGATTTCCGTCTGGGTCGGGGTATCTGGACGGGACGAGTTGATGTCAGAGTTCAAAGGGCGACATTCTGAAGGCGGAATCGTGCTTTGGGCGGTGCGGTGGTACTGCCGGTACGGCGTCAGCTATCGGGACCTTGAACAGATGATGGGCGAACGTGGCGTGAGGGTTGATCAGTCGACGATCTCCCGCTGGGTTCAAAGACACGCTCCTGAGATCGAGAAACGGCTACGCCGGCAATGGCGCCGGCCAGTCTCGACGGGCTGGCGGGTCGACGAGACCTACATCACGGTCCGCGGCGAATGGGCATACCTGTACCGCGCCGTCGACAAGCAGGGGGAACACTCAGGGGAATCGGGGGAACACGCTATCGGGTGACGAGCCTGGCGAGGAATTCATCGTCCCAGGCGGCGACCTTGCGGCGCAGGCGCAATGAATCCCTGCTCGGTGCGGTCCGCAGAAGGTTGTGTGCCATGTGCTTGATGGTGGTGAAGTTGGCCGGCGCATGATCGGTTCGTACACGGCATTCGTCGTCGCGGAACATCATGTCCATCACCCAGTGCAGGCTATTCTCGATCGCCCAGTGACTGCGCACGACCGGCCCCAGGAGAGCCGCGGTCATGACCAATGAGGTGAGATAGAACCGTGTCTCCCGCTCGGTTTTGCCGTTGCTTTCGCGCCTGCTGTCGATCACGACGACGGCCTGCAATCCCGGCCAGTCATGGCGCTGCTGAAGCCAGGCGACATCATGGATCACGGTCGTGGTCCGCGTCTCGATACGGCCATGATCGCCATCGATCGTGGTCTCCTGGCTGACCTCTGTATCGGCGAAGCCCTTGGCCTGCTGTTCCGCAGCGAAAACCTCGACATCCTCACGCAGCGATCCCTGATTGCCCTTCAGCGCCAGAACGTAATCGGCTTTCTTGTCGAGGATCGCTCTGGCGACCTCCCTCTGGCACCCCATGGCATCAATGGTCACGATCGCCCCCTCGACGGCCAACATGGTCAGCAGCCTGGGGATTGCTATGATCTCATTGAATTTTTCGCCACCCTGACCTGGCCGAGCACGAGGCGTTGGCGGGCGGCGAAGGCCGAGACCATGTGGATCGGCGCCTTGGCGTCTTTCTGGCTGCCTGACCGACGCACGGTCTTGCCATCGATCGCACTCACGCCGGCGGGAATGCCAGTGATCGACGCCACCCAGGCGACGAAACAGCGCT
>JAGWSV010000179.1 GCA_028869315.1 Rhodospirillales bacterium | reverse complement strand
GCCATCAGCCCGAGCAGCGCCCAGGCGGTCTGGCTCGGCGTGCTCTCGCGGTACTGCCCGTGCGGGGCGGCGGCGTAGCTTTCCTCGTCCTCCCCCCAGCCGCCGTCGGCGCGCTGGACCGCGATCAGCCACGCCACGGCGCGGCGGATGGCGGGATCGTCCGGCGGGACACCGGCGGCGTTCAGCGCGCACAGCACCGACCAGGTGCCGTAGATGTAATTGGTGCCCCACCGGCCGAACCAGCTGCCGTCCGCCTCCTGCTCGCGCTTCAGGAACGCCAGCGCGCGGGCCAGCACCGGATCGTCCGCCGCCATGCCGATCTGCGCCAGGAACGACACGCAGCGCGCCGTCACGTCGGAGGTCGGCGGGTCGAGCAGCGCGCCGTGGTCGGCGAACGGAATGTGGTTCAGATGCAGATGCGTGTTCTCCGGCTCGAACGCGCCCCAGCCGCCGTCGAACGTCCCGCGGCCCATGGACTGCATGCCGACGATCCATTCCCGCGCCCGCGCGATCGCCGCGACATGCTGCGGGTCGCCCTGCCGGTGCAGCAGCATGCCGACCACGGCGGTGTCGTCCACGTCGGGATACGGATCGTTCCAATATTGGAACGCCCAGCCGCCCGGCCGCAGGCCCGGCCGGCGCACCGACCAGTCTCCGGCATGGGCGGTGATCTGCCGTCCGCGCAGCCAGGTGCAGGCGGCGGCCACCTGCGGCGCCGCGGCGCCGGTCGCCTCCGCCACCGCGTGCCCGGCCAGCGCCGTGTCCCATACCGGCGACAGGCAGGGCTGGCACCAGGCGCGGCCCGGCTCCTCCACCAGCAGCTTCCTCACCGCCGCCCAGGCGGTGGCGGCCGGCGGCGCATCGGGCGGAAACCCGAGCGTGTCGAACATCATCACGCTGTTGGCGATCGCGGGGTAGATGCCGCCCAGCCCGTCTTCCCCGTTCAGCCGTTCGGTGACGAAGGCCACCGCCTTCTCGATCGCGCGCTTGCGGGACCGGCGGGGGAACGCCGGCTCCGCCGCGCGCAGCACGACGTCGACGCCCTTGAAGAACCGTCCCCAGGCGGAACGGTAGGGGCCGCGGATGTAGTCCGTCACCTGCTCGGGCGGGGTACGGAACAGTTCCCGCACGGTGATCCCGCGCGGGTTGCGGGCACGGGGCTTCAGTCCCATCAGCACCAGCAGCGGCACGATCACGGTGCGCGACCAGTAGGAGACCTTGCTGAGGTGGAACGGGAACCACAGCGGCAGGTGCATGATCTCCAGCGGCATCACCGGCACCGCCCGCCACGGCACCTCGCCGAACAGGGCAAGCTGGGCGCGGGTGAACACGTTGGACCGCTCCGCCCCGCCGGCGGCCAGGATCGCCGCGCGCGCGCGCGCCATGTGCGGCGCGTCGGCCGGGTCGCCGATGCAGCGCAGGGCGAAATAGGCCTTCACGCTGCAGGACAGGTCGAGCCGGCCGCCCTGGAACAGCGGCCAGCCGCCGTGCGCCGCCTGGCGGGCGCGCAGGTCGACGCCGATCCGCGCTTCCAGATCGGGATCGATGCGGTCCAGGAAGTGTTCCAGCAGCACGTATTCGGACGGGATGGTGGCGTCCGCTTCCAGCGGGAACACCCAGTGCCCGTCCGGGTTCTGGCGCGCCTGCAGCGCCGCGGCGGCGCGGGCGACGGCAGCGTCCAGCCGCTCGTCCGGCAGCGCTTCGGAGAGTGAAAGCTCGGTCATGTTCCGGATTGCAGCAACACCGTGCCGGCGTGATTGCCCGACCTGATCGCACCTTCGATGGTCGCCGGCAAGCCGGTCGCGGTCCAGTCTCCGGCGAGCACGAGATTGGCAAGCGCGGTGCGCGGCGCGGGGCGGCGGCGGTCCTGTGCGGCGGTGGCGGCGAAGGTGGCGCGCTTCTCCTTCACCACTCGGAAGGGCGGCAGGGGCGCGTCGGCGTGCAGGCGCAGCGCGGCCCGTACTTCCGGCCAGACCTGGGCTGCCAGCTCCTCGGCCGGGCGGTCGACCAGCCGGTTGGCGGCGCTCACGGTGACCGAAACATGGCCCGGCTTCACGAACACCCATTCGGCCGTGCCGCCGGTCAGGCCGACGAAGCCGGCGGGGCCGGGATCGGCCGTGGCGGCGTAGTGCAGGTTCAGGATCGCCTCGAACGCGTCGGGCGCGGTCAGGCCGGGCAGCAGGTCGGCGGCGACCCAGGGCGGCACCGCCAGCACCACCGCATCGGCGGGGCCAAGCGGCACCGGCCCGTCCGCCGCCCGCAGCGCCGCGACCCGCCCGGCCTCGATGGTCAGCGCGGCGATGCGCCGGCCGAAGCGGATGTCCGCGCCGCGCGCGCGCAGGGTATCGAGCGCCGGGTCGACCAGCGCGGCCGCGAGCGAGGTCCGCGGCAGCAGCGGCCGGCAGGCGGCCCCGCCGGCGAGCAGGGTTTCCCGCACCACGGCGCCGAGCAGCCGGGCCAGGCCCTCCTGCGGCGCGGTGTTCAGCGCCGCGATGGCGAGCGGGGCGACCAGCCGCCGGAACACCGCGTTGTCCGGCAGCGCGGCGGCCACGCTGCGGTCGTCGGTGATCCGGGCCAGCCCGAGCAGCGGCAGGAAGTCGCGCGCCCGGGTGCCGGGCACGTGGCGCGACGGGTGCAGCAGCCACCACGGCACCCGGCCGGGGCTCGGCCGCACCGTCCAGCGCGCACCGGTGCCGAGGTCCATGAACGGAAAGCAGGGCCGGGCGGGGCCGGTCATCCGGTCGCGGGCGCCGATCGCGTCGAGGTAGCCCAGCGCGGCGCGGTTGCCCGACAGCAGCAGGTGGTTGCCGTTGTCGATGGTCAGGCCGAGATCCCGGTCCGCATAGGACCGGCAGCGCCCGCCGGCGGCGGGGCCGGATTCGTGGACGGTCACCGCCCGCCCGGCGGCGGTGAGCGCCAGCGCCGCGGCCAGCCCGGCCAGCCCGGCGCCCACGACATGCGTGGTTGCGGTCATCGAGGGCTGCGGGAAGCTGTCATGGGCGCCCGGCTAGCGGCAGGGTCGGGGCGCGGTCAAGCACGTGCGCGGCGTGGCCGTGCCGCGGTGCGAGAAGAAAGCCGGTGCCGGCCGCGTCGCCGCTCGGCCCACTACCTGCGAGGCTCGGGAGTCGCGTATGCTCGCGCCGCCACGCCTGCCGACCGGGCGTGCCGCGTGCGGCGTCGTCGATTCTCCGTTCCCGTCCGAGGTGGGCGGAGCGGCGCCGTGCGGCCCGCGCACCGCAGGCAAGCCAACCTCACGGGAGCCCGCGTATCCCCCATGCCGCCGATCGCTTTCGCCGCCCTCGGCTATCTTCTTGGCTCGATCCCCTTCGGCCTGCTGCTCACCCGAGCTGCCGGCCTCGGCGACATCCGCCGCGTCGGTTCCGGCAATATCGGTGCCACCAACGTCCTGCGCACCGGGCGGAAGGGGCTGGCGGCGGCCACCGTGGTGCTGGATGGCGGCAAGGGCGCGGCTTCGGTGCTGGTCGCGGGCGCGCTCGGCGGGCCGCTCGCCGGGCTGTGGGCGGGGGCGGGCGCGGTGCTCGGGCACCTGTTCCCGGTCTGGCTCGGCTTCCGCGGCGGCAAGGGGGTGGCGACCGGGCTCGGCGTGCTGCTGGCGGCGGCGTTTCCGGTCGGGCTCATCGCCTGCGCGGTATGGCTGGCGGTGGCGAAGTTCGCGCGGCTGTCTTCGCTCGCCGCACTGACCGCCTTCGCGCTGGCCCCGGTGGCGGCGACCGGGCTGGCGGCGCTGCGGCACGCCGGCGGCCACGCCGGCGGACCCGCCGGCGGGCCGGCCGATCTGGCGGTCGTTAAGCTCTCCTTGGCGATCGCCGTGCTGGTGTTCCTCCGCCACCACGCCAACATCCGCCGCCTGCTCGCCGGCACCGAACCCAGGATCGGCCACCGGGCCAGCAAGGACCCGGCCTGACCCCCGGCGCCGGCGGCGCGGCGCCTCGCCCGAGGATCACGCGCCCATGCGCCGCCGCCCGCCCGCCGCTGACGTCCTTCCGGGCGAACCGCCGATCGACAGCCTGCGCCTGGCCCGCACCGACGGGGTCGGCCCGCTCACCTATCGCCGGTTGCTGGCGCGCTATGGCGGCGCCGCGGCGGCCATCGCCGCGCTGCCGGGGCTGGCGCGCGATGCCGGCCGAACCGCCGCCCCGACCATCCCCTCGCCCGAGGAGGTTGCGCGCGAGCAGGAACGGCTGGCCCGGCTGGGCGGGCGGTTCCTGGTGCTCGGCCAGCCCGGCTACCCGCCGCTGCTGGCGCTGCTCGCCGACGCGCCGCCGGTGCTTGCCTGTCTCGGCGAGCCGGCGCGGCTCGCCGGCCCGGCGGTGGCGCTGGTCGGCGGGCGCAACGCCTCGGCCAACGGGGCGCGGGTGGCCGAAGCCTTGGCCGCCGACCTTGCCGGCGCCGGCCTCGTCGTCGTCTCCGGGCTCGCGCGCGGCATCGACGCGGCGGCGCATACCGGGGCGCTGGCGACCGGGCGCACCGTGGCGGCGGTGGCCGGCGGGCTCGATTGCCCGTACCCGCCCGAGCATGCCGACCTGCAACGCCGCATCGCCGAGACCGGCGTGGTGCTGGCGGAAGCGCCGCTCGGTACCGCCCCGCAGGCGCGGCACTTCCCCCGCCGTAACCGGGTGATCGCCGGGCTGGCGCTGGGCGTGATCGTGGTGGAGGCGGCGCTGCGCTCCGGCAGCCTGATCACCGCGCGGCTGGCGCAGGACGCGGGGCGGGAGATTTTCGCCGTCCCCGGCTCGCCGCTCGATCCGCGCGCGCGGGGCTCCAACGATCTCATCCGCCAGGGCGCGCATCTCACGGAAACCGCGGCCGACGTGCTGGAGAACCTGCCCGACCATCCGCTGCGCCAGGGTTTGGCCCGGGCGCCGTTGTTCGCCCGCGCCCGCGCCGACGACCCGCCGGAGCCGCCGCCGCACGGGTGCGGGGACCCGGTTGAAACCGACGACCTGCCGCCCGACGTGGTGGCCGCGGCCCGGACCAGCGTGGTGCGCCTGCTCGGTCCGGCCCCTACGGCGGTTGACGATCTGCTGCGCCGCTGCCAGTTGTCTCCCGCTGCCGTACTTGCCGCCTTGCTCGAACTCGAACTCGCCGGCCGGATCGAAACCCTGCCGGGGCAGCGTGTTGCGCTGCTGGCCTGACCACGTAGTCCCGACGCACAGGAAAAAATGCCGGACGTCGTCGTCGTCGAATCCCCCGCAAAAGCCAAGACCATCAACCGCTATCTCGGTGACAGGTTCACCGTGCTGGCGAGCTTCGGCCATGTGCGCGACCTGCCCCCGAAGGACGGCTCGGTCCGTCCCGAGCAGGATTTCGCCATGGACTGGCAGTCGGACGACCGGGGCGAACGCCAGGTCGGCGCGATCGTCAAGGCGCTGCGCGGCGCCAAGACGCTCTATCTCGCCACCGATCCCGACCGCGAGGGGGAGGCGATCTCCTGGCACGTGAAGAACATGCTGGCGGAGAAGCACGCGCTGAAAGGCGTCGACGTCCGCCGCATCACCTTCAACGAGATCACCCGCGGCGCCGTCCGCGCCGCCATGGCCGCCCCGCGCGACCTCGATCAGCCGCTGATCGAGGCCTATCTGGCGCGCCGCGCGCTCGATTACCTGGTCGGGTTCACCCTCTCGCCGGTGCTGTGGCGCAAGCTGCCGGGCAGCCGCAGCGCGGGGCGCGTGCAGTCGGTCGCGCTTCGCCTGATCTGCGAGCGCGAAGCCGAGATCGAGGTCTTCCGCCCGCGCGAGTACTGGACCGTCGAGGCGATCTTCGTCACGCCCGGCGGCGCACCGTTCACCGCCCGGCTCACGCATCTGGACGGCAAGCGGCTCGACCAGTTCGATCTCAACACCGCGGCGCTGGCCAACCGGGCGAAAGCCGCGGTGGAGGCCGGCAGCTTCACCGTCGGCTCGGTCGAGAAGAAGCGGGTCCGGCGCAACCCGCCGGCGCCGTTCACCACCTCCACCTTGCAGCAGGAAGCCTCCCGCAAGCTCGGCTTCGGCGCCCAGCAGACGATGCGGGTGGCGCAGCAGCTTTACGAAGGCGTGGAGCTGGACGGGGAGACCACCGGCCTCATCACCTACATGCGCACCGACGGCGTGCAGATGGCGCGGGAAGCGATCGACTCGATTCGCGCCCATGTGCGCGGCGCCTTCGGCGCCGACTACGTGCCCGGCGCGGCGCGCGAATACACGACCAAGGCGAAGAACGCCCAGGAAGCGCACGAGGCGATCCGCCCCACCGACGTCGCGCGCAGCCCGGACGCGGTGGGCCGGTTCCTCTCGCCCGATCAGCGGCGGCTTTACGACCTCGTGTGGAAGCGCGCCGTCGCCTCCCAGATGGCCTCGGCCGAGCTCGACCAGGTGATCGTGGACGTGACCGACGGCGCCGGGACCACCCTGCGCGCCACCGGGTCGATCGTCGCCTTCGACGGGTTCCTGAAGCTGTACCGGGAAGACCAGGACGACGTGGCGGAGGACGACGAAGGCCGCATGCTGCCGCCGATGGCCGCCCGCGACCCGCTGCGCCGCGGCGACGTCGCCGCCAGCCAGCACTTCACCCAGCCGCCGCCGCGCTACTCGGAAGCGTCCCTGGTGAAGAAGATGGAGGAACTGGGCATCGGCCGGCCCTCCACCTACGCCTCCATCCTGACCGTGCTGCAGGACCGCAACTATGTCCGGCTGGACAAGCGGCGCTTCGTCCCGGAGGATCGCGGCCGGCTGGTCACCGCCTTCCTGGTCAGCTTCTTCGACCACTACGTCGAAACCGGCTTCACCGCCGCGCTGGAGGAACAGCTCGACGACATCGCCGACGGCGCGGCCGACTGGCGCGCGGTGATGCGCGCCTTCTGGGACGAGTTCTCGAAGGCGGTCGAGCAGACCAAGGACCTCAAGATCAGCGACGTGATCGCGGCGCTGGACCGCGACCTGGGGCCGCATTTCTTCCCGTCGCGGGAGGACGGCAGCGACCCGCGCGCCTGCCCGGCCTGCGGCAACGGCCGGCTGGGGCTGAAGCTCGGCCGCTACGGCAGCTTCATCGGCTGCTCCAACTACCCGGCCTGCCAGTACACCCGCCGCCTCGCGGTCGAGAGCGGGGAGGAGAACGGCGAGACCCTGAAGGAGGGGATGCGCGTGCTCGGCCAGCTGCCCGAGACGGGGGAGGAGATCACCGTCCGCCGCGGTCCCTACGGCCTCTATGTGCAGCAGGGCGAGAACGCGGAGGACAAGAAGGCCCCGAAGCCGCGCCGCACCTCCCTGCCGCGCGGCATGGACGGCGAACAGCTGACCCTGGAGCAGGCGATCGCCCTGCTGTCGCTGCCGCGGGAGATCGGCATCCATCCGGAGACGGGCCAGAAGATCGAGGCCGGGATCGGCCGGTTCGGGCCCTATGTGCGGATGGGCGCGGTGTACGGCTCGCTCGACCGCGACGACGACGTGCTGGCGATCGGCATCAACCGGGCGGTGGACCTGCTGGCGAAGAAACTGGCGAGCGTGCGCCCGCTCGGCCCGCATCCCAAGGACGCGCAGCCGGTTTCGGTGCGCAAGGGCCGGTTCGGACCCTATGCGCAGCACGGCAACATGGTCGCCAACCTGCCGCGCGGGGTGGCGATCGAGGACGTGTCGCTCGACGAGGCGGTGGCGCTGCTGGCCGAAAAGGGCAAGGTGCTGAAACCGCGCGGCGCCGCCGGCCGGAAGGGCGCGGCCGCAAAGGGCGCGGGTGCCAAAGGGCCGGGCCAGAAGGCGGGCGGACGCAAGGCCGCCGCGACGCCGGCGGCGGCGGCAGAGGCGGCGCCGCGCAAGCCGGCGGCGAAGCCCAAGCGTGCCGCCGCGAAACCGGCCGCCGCCCGCAAGCAGGCGCCCGCGCGCAAGGCCGGCGGCGGCACGCGGCGCAAGACCGCGGCAGACTGACCGCCCCGTATTCCGGCGGAGGCCGGGCCATACGGGCGGCCCCTTTGGCCGACCGTATGGCGCGCAGGGTTGGTGTGGCGGCTGCGCGCGAAATCAAGAGGACACCAACCGCCGCCCGACAGCCCAAACGGTCAGTGAATGCGGCCGTTGGTAGAAGCCCCTTGCGCGCCGCCGCCCGCCGCCTCAGCGCGTATCGTCGGCCCGTTCGGCGGTGAGCGAGGGCGGCCCGACCTGCGCCGCGGTCAGCACCATCGTCACGTCGCCGAACCAGTCGGTCTGGAAGCGCAACCGCACCGGCCAGTCCTGCCCGCCCGGCCTCAGGGGGGCGAACCAGGCGGAGCCGTGCATCGGCCGGCTGTCGTGCCGGCGCTGGCCGAACAGGAAACCGGCCTGCATGCGCCCGGTGAAGTCGCAGCGCAGCGCCGGCCCGGCGAAGGCCGCCCCGGCGCGGTGCGGCAACACCGTGTGCCCGGCATCGCGCGCGGCGATCACGCTGAGCCGCCGCCCGTCGAAGGTATGGACCTGGTCGTCGCAGCCGCCGGTGGCGGCGATCCGGCGCAGCAGGTCGACCAGCGCGCTCAGGGTGTCGATCGTGCCGACCTGTTCGGCCGGCGGAACCGCTTCCCGATCGGTGCTGATCGGCGGCAGCACCGCACGGACCTCCGGCCGCCCGCCGGCATAGTCCATGACCAGCCGATGGCGGTCGCCATGCCACAGGCCGATGGCGCGATAGCTGCGCGGCGCCGGCCGCCCGTCGCGCCAGCTGCCGGCGACCCGATCGTGCTGCCAGCCCCGATAGAAGAACCCGACCAGGCCGATGGTGCGGTAATCGAGCCACATCCGATAGCCGCCAGGCCAGAGATCGAGCGCCACGTGCATCCGCAGGATCGGCAGCCCGTGCGCGTAGGCCTTGTAGTCGAGCCGCGCGTCGGTCGCCGCCGGCACGCCGCCGCTGGCAGCGGCAGGCAGCAGCGCGAACAGCAGGATGAGGGCGCGTCGCATGATGCGCGACCAGACACGCATCCTTGGAGCATGACAAGTAATACCAGCTTGCGGAATGGCTGACTCTTCCAGCCGTTCCGCAAGCTGGTATCGCGCGCCGGGTTGGCGGGCGGCGGCGCGCCAGAAAAGACCCGATACCAGCTCGCGTTGACCCATCCTTCATGGGTCAACATCAAAGCGGGTTGGTATAAAACCCCGGCGGGTTCCGCGGCCGGCCGCCGCGGGCGCCCGCGCGCTATCCCGCCAGCAGCCGGGCGGCGAGGATGCACAGGCCGGTGATCGCCAGGGTCGCGTGGACGCCGACGAGGCCGCTGCCGAACCGCCCGCGGCGCAATCGGGTGGCAAGGATCGACAGCCCGCCCAGCAGCGCGACGCCCAGCACCACCGCCCCGGCCAGCCGGAACCCGCCGGTGCCGGGCGGCGCGGCCGCGTCCGGGTATCGCAACGCCAGCACGAGCAGCGCGAGCCCGGCGGCCCCGAGCAGGCCGTGCAGCGCCCCGACCGGCCATGGCACCGGCGGCGGGCCGCCCGAACGCAGCTGCAGCACCGCCAGCACGGCGCCGAGCAGCGCGGCGGCGAGGCAGAGCCAGCCGGCCCAGACGGTCAGCGCGTGGCCGATGCCGTGAGCCATCTGCAGGGCAGGGGTCGCGCCCATGGCGATGCTCCGCTCAGCCGAGATAGCGGGCGGTGAGATGGGCCTCGAAGTCGGCCGGGTCGAGCGGCTTGCCGGTCGCCGCGCGCAGCAGGTCCTGGAACCCGAGCAGGCTGCCGCGCCCGTGCACGTTCACGCGCAGCCAGCCGAGCAGCGGGCCGGCGTCGCCCTGTCCCAGCGCCGCGTCCAGCCCCGGCACCGCCCGCCGCGCCGCCGCCATGAGCTGCGCCGCCGCCATCGCGCCCAGCGTGTAGCTCGGGAAGTAGCCGAAGGCGCCGTCGTACCAATGGATGTCCTGCAGACAGCCGCGCGCGTCGTCGGGCGGGGTGACGCCGAGCAGGGCGCGGAACCCGTCGTTCCACGCCCCCGGCAGGTCGGCCACCGCGAGGTCGCCGCCGACCAGCGCCTGCTCCAGCCGGAAGCGGAGGATCACGTGCGCGGGATAGGTCATCTCGTCGGCATCGACCCGGATGAAGCCGCGTTCCACCCGCCGCCACAGCCGCGCCAGGTTGCCGGGCGCGTAGGGCGCCAAATCGCCGCCGAACGCGGCGTGCAGTTCGGGACCCAGCCAGGCGAGGAACGCGTCGGAGCGCGCCGCCTGCATCTCGACGATCAGCGACTGGCTCTCGTGCGCCGCCATGCCGGCCGCTTCGCCCACCGGCTGGCGGGCATGGGCGGCCGGCAGGCCGCGCTCGTAGAGCGCGTGGCCGGTCTCGTGCACCACCGCCAGCACGGCCTGGGCGAAATCGGCCTCGTCGTAGCGGGTGGTGATCCGCACGTCGGTCGCGGTGCCGCCGGAGAACGGATGCGCCGAGCGATCGAGCCGGGCATGGGTGAAGTCCAGCCCCAGGCGTTCGGACAGGCGCCGGCAGAGCGCCTCCTGCGCGGCGACCGGGAACGGGCCGGCCGGCCGCACCGGCGCCGGGAGGGCGGCCTGGCGGGCCTCCGCCGCCGGCAAGGCGCGGGCGAGAAAGGTTTCGTAATCGGCGAACACCGGCGCGACGTCGGCGGCGCCGATGCCGCGCTGGTAGCCGTCCATCAGCGCGTCATAGGGCGCGAGCTCGAGCGCCGGAGCCAGCGCCTGCGCCTGTTCGCGCACCAGCCGCACCACGGTTTCGAGCGCCGGGCGGACCAGGGCGAAGTCCGCCCGGCTGCGCGCCTGCCGCCAGATTTTCTCGCAGGCGGAATTCTCCCGCGCCTGGGCTTCGACCAGCGCGCCGGGCAGCGCGCTGGCCCGGGTATGGGCGTGGCGCATCAGCCGCAGGTTCGCGGCGGCCCATTGGTCGGCCCCGGGATCCGGCTGCGCCGCCTCGGCGTCGGCAAGGTCGTCGGCCACCTGCGGGGCCACCAGCTCGGCATGGGCGAGCCCCGCCAGCACCGCCAACTGGTCGCCGCGCGCGGCCGCGCCGCCTTCGGGCATCATGGCAGCGGCGTCCCAGCCCAGCATGGCGGCGGCTTCCTGGATGGTGGCGATGCGGGCGAAACGGGCGGTCAGGCGTTGGTAGGCGGCGGATTGGGTCACGCGGCGGTCCTGCAGGGTGAAGCGCGGGCCGCACCGTAGGGGCGCGGCACGCCGCGCCGCAAGCGGCCCCTCGGCGGTCTGCGGTATCGAATTACCATCGAGCGAAACCCTTGACCCGGCGTGGCCTCCACGCCATAAGCCGCCACCTGTTCCAAGGGACCAAAGATGAAAACCACCCTCTCGCTCAAGCCCGCGGAGGTGAACAAGGACTGGGTGCTGATCGACGCGGAAGGGCTGGTGCTCGGCCGGCTCGCCGCGATCGTCGCCAACCGTCTGCGCGGCAAGCACAAGCCGCAGTTCACCCCGCACGTCGATTGCGGCGACAACGTCGTCGTCATCAACGCCGACAAGGTGCGGATCACCGGCAACAAGGCCGCCCAGTCGGTATTCTACTACCACACCGGCTATCCGGGCGGCATCAAGGGCCGTTCGATCCGCGAACGGCTGGAAGGCAAGCACCCGGAAAGCGTGCTGGAGAAGGCGGTGGAGCGGATGATCACCCGCGGCCCGCTGCAGCGCAAGCAGATGAAGCACCTGCACGTCTATGCCGGTGCCGAGCATCCGCATGCCGGCCAGGCCCCGCAGGCGCTCGACATCGCCGCCATGAACAAGAAGAATCGGAGGGACTGAGCGCATGTCCGGAACCGCCACCCGCACGCTCGCCGACCTCAAGGACCTCGCGGTCACCGCCGCCGTCGTGCCCGACGACCAGCCGAAGCGGGAGCCGAAGCGCGACGCGCAGGGCCGCTCCTACGCCACCGGCCGGCGCAAGAACGCGGTCGCCCGCGTCTGGATCAAGCCCGGCAAGGGCGAGATCCTGATCAACGACAAGAAGGCGGCGCAGTATTTCGCCCGTCCGGTGCTGCGCATGCTGATCACGCAGCCCTTCCTGGTCGCCGACCGCTACAACCAGTTCGACGTGTTCTGCACCGTGGTCGGCGGCGGGCTGTCGGGCCAGGCCGGCGCGGTGCGGCACGGGATCAGCCGCGCGCTCACCAACTACGAGCCCGGGCTGCGCGGCATCCTGAAGGTCGCCGGCTTCCTCACCCGCGAT
>JAGWSV010000178.1 GCA_028869315.1 Rhodospirillales bacterium | reverse complement strand
TCCGTGACGCCTACAACACCACGTGGCTGATCCAGCGCCACGGGTTCGTCACGCCAGCCGAATGCCGCAAACGACAGCTTCAACCCACCGCACAGGCGGTGTAGGGTGCAACTCGGTGTCCCAGAAACCGGGGGCGGTACAGGCGTTCGCTTGCCGGTACCGCTGACCTTGGTGACCACGTCGTCGCAAGCGGCAGTTCCAGCATCTTGGGCAACCCGGGAAACGGGACCGATGGCACCGGCGGCTCGCAGGGTTGCTGCAGGCCGAGGTGATCGACCACCATCCGCGTACCGCGATGTCCGGCGGCCATGTCGTCGCCCGTCACCTCCGCCGGGTCGTGCAGAAAGCCGATCCAGGGACGATCCGAACGGCTGCGCCCATAAGTGTGAAGCTGCGAATCGATCCTGCGCATGGCCTGCCCCGCAGCGCTGGCGCAAGCGGCCACGGCGCGACCACCCATGCTCACGCGCGGGCTGCGGCGAGAACCATCCTGGACGCCTTCTCGCCGATCATGATCGACGGCGCGTTGGTATTGCCCGATGTGAGGGTCGGCATGATCGACGCGTCGGCGACGCGCAGCCCCTCCATGCCGCGCACGCGAAGCTCCTCGTCCACGACCGCCATCGGGTCCGATCCCATCTTGCAGGTGCCGACCGGATGATACGCCGTCTCGGCGTTATGCCTCACCCAGTCGAGCAGTTCGTCGTCGGCCTGGATCTGCGCGCCGGGTGCGATTTCGTCGGCCGCGATGCCCTGCATGGCCGGCGCCGTCATGATGCGCCGGGTGATGCGCATCGCCTCCAGCGTGACCTCGCGATCGAGTTGCGCCGACAGGAAGTTGAACCGGATCGCCGGCGGCGTGCGTGGGTCGCGCGAGGCTGCATGAATGCTGCCGGTGCTTTCCGAGCGCAGGATGTGCATGATCGCGGTGATGCCGGACCGCTTCGCGAGCTTGAAGTTCGGATCGATGAGGAACGGAACCCAGGAGATGCCGGCGTCGGGCGCGTCCAACCCGGCGCGGGTCCGCACATAGGCGCGGATCGGCGAGGCCGGAAGCCCCAGCAGGCCTTTGTGGGTCGTCGCGTATTTCAACGCCTGCCAGACCAGGCCGAGGCCGCTTCCCTTGTCGTTGTAAGTGAGACCAAGCGTGGCCGGCACCGTCCATTTCATGCGCGGCGCATAATGATCGCGCAGGTTCTCGCCGACCCCCTTGAGCTCGTGGCGGACCTCGATCCCGAGATCGCGCAATCGATCCGGCTGGCCGATACCTGACAGTTCCAGGAGTTGTGGCGAATTGATCGCCCCCGCGCTGACGACGACATCCCGGCTCGCGCGGGCTTCGCGTTGTTCGCCGCCGACGCTGTAGCGCACGCCGACGCAGCGCTTCCCCTCGATCAGCAGACATTCGGTCAGCGCATTGGCCTGGATCGTCAGGTTGGCGCGCCCGCGGGCAGGGTCGAGATAGCAGACGGCGGTGCTCATCCGCCGGCCGGCGCGAATCGTCGTCTGGGTCATGCCGATGCCGTCCTGCGCCGCGCCGTTGTAGTCCCGGGTGGGATGGATACCGACCTCGCCGGCGGCCTTGATCAGCGCTTCATATAGCGGACCGCTCTCGTTGGTGTCGGTGACCTTCAATGGTCCGGTCCGCCCGCGGTATTCGTCGTCTGCCGCGCCCTCGTAGCTCTCCATGTCACGGAAGATCGGCAGCACCTCCCGGTAGCTCCACCCGCGGTTCCCGAGCTGGGCCCAGCTGTCGTAGTCCTGCGACTGGCCGCGCACGAAGACCATGCCGTTGATCGAGGACGACCCGCCGAGCAGCTTCCCGCGCGGGACGGGGATGCGGCGGCGGCCGGAGCCCTCATCCGGCTCCGACGAATAGAGCCAGTTGGCGGCCGGATTTTCGATGAGCTTCGCAAACCCCACGGGAACACGGGACCAGGGATGGCTTTGCCGGCCCGCTTCCAGGACCAGCACCTGGTTCTTTGGATCGGCACTCAACCGATTGGCGAGGACCGATCCGGCCGACCCCGCACCCACCACGATATAATCGAAACCCGCGCTTTCCATTATTCTTCCCCCCAACCGACCGCCGCCCGGGTCGCAGCCCTGATGACGGGGCAGGCGCGCCGCTTCCCGGCAGAGTAGATCGGTCCCTTGCCGGGATGCCAGGGCAGCGGTCCCGCGCCGGGCCCGCAGCCGCCCGGCGATTCTTCACGGAACTGCAATCCACGACCATCGCGGCGGCCTGTAGATGCGCCTCGCCCATGTCCGAACGCCCCGTCCACGGCGCCGCCGTCCGCCTGCATCACGTCACCCGACGCTGGGGCACGAGCGTTGCACTCGATCGCGTGACCATCGACGTCGCCGCGGGAAGCTTCACCGTCCTGCTGGGTCCCTCCGGCTGCGGCAAGAGCACCTGCCTCCGGCTGATCGCGGGTCTCGACGAACCGAACGACGGGCGGGTCGAGATCGACGGGCGCGACGTCACGCCCGTGCCGCCGGCTGCGCGCGGCGTGGCGATGGTGTTCCAGTCCTACGCCTTGTTTCCGCACCTGAATGTCGGTGAAAATATCCTGTTCGGGCTGAGAGCGCGGAACGTTGGCAAGGCCGAGCGCACCCGCCGCCTGCGGGACGCCGCCGAGATGCTGGGAATCGGGCACCTGCTCGATCGCCGCCCGGCGCAGCTTTCCGGCGGCCAGCAACAGCGTGTCGCGCTGGGCCGCGCGGTGGTTGCGCAGACGCCGGTCTGTCTGATGGACGAGCCGCTATCCAATCTCGATGCGCAACTGCGCGCCGAGATGCGCCGTGAGGTTCTCGCCCTCCAGCGTCGGCTCGGCATCACGATGATCTACGTAACGCATGACCAGACCGAAGCCATGAGCATGGCCGACCAGGTCGTGCTGCTCCGCGATGGCCGTGTCGAGCAGGACGCGCCGCCGGACAGGATCTATGCGCATCCCGAGACGACGTTCGCGGCGAGCTTCATCGGCACGCCGCCGATGAACCTGCTCCCGCTCGAGCGTACGGCGCACGGTCTCACGATCGCCGGAACGACCACGCCGCTGATGACCGGACGGCCGGATCACCGAGGACCGCTGCTCGCCGGAATCAGGCCGGAGACCCTGCGCCTGGCCGCGGCCGGGATCGAGGCGCGCGTGACCCACAGCGAATTCCTCGGAGCCGATACGATCGTCGCATGCGCCGTGGGCGCCGGCGCCGCCCGCCTGCTGGCACGCCTTCCCGGGAGGGCACGCCTCCAGCCCGGCGACAGGGTTGCGTTCGCGCTCGATGCGCCGCCGCACATCTTCGATGCGACGACCAGCCGGCGGATCGTGCATGCGGCCGAGACGCCCACGCGAACCGCCACGCCCGTCTCGACTTGACCGATCGCCGCCTGGAGTGCGGCCCCATCCAGAGGACACGTCGCATGATTACCCTGACCCGCCGCGCCACGGTTGCCGGACTGACCAGCCTCGCCGCGCCGGCGATCGCCCGCGCGGCCGACGCGAAGCTCACGATCCCCTTCTTTTTCCCGATCGCGGTCGCCGGCCCGGTAACGAAGATCATCGACGGCTACGCCCGCGATTTCCACGCCGCCCATCCGGACATCGTCATCAAGCCGATCTATGCCGGCAGCTACGACGACACCATCGCCAAGGCGCTGACCGCCTTCAAATCGGGCAACCCGCCGCCGCTTGCCATGCTCGGCGCGATCCAGGTGTTCACCCTGATCGATCAGGACGCGATCATTCCGTTCGACAGCCTCGCCACATCGGCCGAGGACAAGGCGTGGATGAACGGCTTCTTCCCCGCGTTCCTGGCCAACGGCAACGTTCAGGGCCACACCTGGAGCATCCCGTTTCAACGCTCCACCCCCATCCTTTATTGGAACAAGGCGGCGTTCAAGGCCTCCGGCCTTGACCCGGAGAAGCCCCCCGCGACCTGGGACCAGCAGGCCGCGATGGGCAAGAAGCTCGTGACCAGGTCCGGCACGGACGTGTCGCGCTGGGGCGTCGAGATCCCGGGGAGTGGCGGCAGCTACTGGCTGTATCAGGGGCTCGCGATCGAAGCCGGCCAGCAGCTCATGAACGCCAGCGGAACGGAAACCTATTTCGATCGGCCCGGCGCGATCGACGCGCTGGAATACTGGGTGAACCTCGGTCGGCAGGGCGTATCGCCCAAGGGCGTGATCAATTGGGGCGCCACCCCGAACGATTTCGTCGCCGGCCGCACCGCGATGATGTGGACCACGACCGGCAACCTCAGCTACGTGCGCAAGCGCGCCACGTTCGATTTCGGCGTCGCCATGCTGCCGGCCGACAAGCATCGCGGCGCGCCCACCGGCGGCGCCAACTTCCATATCTTCAAGACCTCATCGAAAGCCGAGCAGGAAGCGGCGCTGATGTTCACCCGCTGGGTGACGTCGCCGGAGCGGTGCGCGGCCTGGAGCATTGCCACCGGTTACGTCGCGACCCGCCCGGACGCCTGGGCGACCAGCACCATGACCAAGTATGTCGCCGGATTTCCGCAGGCGGCGGTGGCGCGCGACCAGCTCAAATACGCGCTGCCCGAGCTCTCCACGCATGCCAACCAGCAGGTCACCCTGCCACTGAACGCAGCGCTGCAGGCCGCGCTGGCGGGCAGCAAAACCGCCAAGTCGGCGCTGCGGGAAGCCCAGGCCAACGCGACCCGCGTGCTGGCCCCCTACCGCAAGGCATGACGCGATCGGAACGGCGCGAGGCGGTCGCCGGCTGGCTGCTCGTCCTGCCCGCGGCCGCCTTGCTTGCCGCCTTCACGCACTACCCGACGGTGGCGACCCTGTGGCGAAGCCTGCACGGGCAGGCGCTGCACGGCAAGCCGCCATCGTTCGTGGCACTCGCCAATTACCGGGCGATGGTGAAGGACCCGGTCTTCTGGCAGGCGTTGCGCAACAACGCGGTCTACTCCGCGGCGGTCATTCCGCTGAGCATGGCACTCTCCATCGTCATGGCCCTGGCGGTCGATGCAGCGACCGGCGCGCGGATCCGCGGGCGGACCTTCCTGAGGGTGGCGTATTTCACGCCGACGATCCTGCCGATGATCGCGATCGCCAATATCTGGCTCTACTTCTTCACCCCGGGCTACGGGCTGATCGACCGCCTGCTGGCGCCCTTCGGGTTCGGCAACTGGAACTGGCTTGGCGCGGCGTCCACCGCGCTGCCCGCCATGATCGTCGTCGCAGTCTGGCGGGAGGCGGCGTTCTACATGATCTTCTACCTCGCGGCCCTGCAGACGATTCCGCCGACCCTGCGCGAGGCGGCGACATTGGAGGGAGCCTCCCGTTTCACGTTCTTTCGCCGCGTGATCTGGCCGCTGCTGACGCCGACGACCCTGTTCGTGTTCGTGAACGTCGTCATCGACAGTTTCCGCCTGATCGACCAGATCGTGGTGATGACGCATGGCGGGCCCGACAACGGCACCACGATCCTGCTCTATTACATCTACGAAGTCGGATTCCAGTACTGGGATTCGGGCTACGCCGCGGCGCTGACCGCGGTGCTGCTGGCCGGGCTCGCGGTGGTCGCGCTGGCGCAGTTCTTGCTGCTCGGACGACGGGTGCACTACGGGTGAAGCCGCGCACCGGCATACCCGAAACGCTCGGCGCCTGGCTGCTTGGCCTGGCCTGGATCCTGCCGCTGATATGGGCGATCTGGGCCGCGTTCCACGCCGGCACGGCGGCGACGTCGTTCAGCCCGCTTGCCCCGCTGACCTTGCGGAATTTCGTGCAGGCCTGGAAGGCGGCCCCGCTCGCGCGCGGGATTTTCAACACCACCGTGGTGATCACCATCGCCCTGGTCTCGCAATTCCTGCTGTGCACGCCGGCGGCGTTCGCTTTTGCGCGGCTGTCCTTTCCGGGGCGCGACGCGCTGTTCGCACTGGTCCTGGTGCAATTGCTCGTCTCGCCGGACATCCTGATGGTCGAGAACTATCGGACGACGGCGGCGTTCGGGCTGGTCGATTCGCTGCTCGGGATCGCGTTGCCCTATCTCGGTTCGGCATTCGGGATTTTCCTCCTCCGCCAGACCTTTCGCCAGGTCCCGCGGGAGCTGGACGAGGCGGCGCGGCTGGAGGGGCTGGGGCCGGTGCGCCGGCTCTGGCAGGTTTATGTCCCGCTGGCGCGTCCGACCTACGTTGCCTATGGGCTGGTGCTGGTGAGCTTCCACTGGAACAATTTCCTCTGGCCCCTGATCGTGACCAACTCGGTAGCGACCCGGCCGCTCACCGTGACCCTGGCGATGTTCTCCACCCCCGACCAGGGGCTGGACTGGCCGGTGATCACCGCCGCGACCCTGCTGTCGGTGGCGCCGCTGCTCGTTGCATTCCTCATCTTCCAACGCCAGTTCATGCAGAACTTCATGCGCGCGGGGATCCGATGACCGATTGGCTCGACCGGCGGCTGGAGCGGGCACGCCGGCTCGCAGATGAGGCCGGGGCGCTGGCCATGCGGCTCCGCCCGCCGCCGGGCGCAGCACAGGGGACGCTCAAGGGGCCAAGGGACTGGCTCACCGCAGCGGACCAGGCGGTTGAAACATTGATCTCCGACCGCCTGGCCTCCTGGTTTCCGGAGGACGGATTTCTTGGCGAAGAAGCGGGATCGACGCGAACGGGCGCCTTGACCTGGGTGGTCGACCCGATCGACGGGACCTCCAACTACGCCCGGGGCGCCGCGCGGTTCTGCATCTCGATCGGATTAATGGAGGGCGATCGCCCCGTCGCAGGGGTGCTGGTCGCGCCGGCCCTTGGAGAGACGTTCGCGGCCCGCGCAGGCGGCGGCGCGTTCCTCAACGGCAAATCCATCCACGCCGCGGCCACCCCCAGCATCGATCGCGCGATGGTCGAGGCGGGGTGGTCGCGCCGCACGCCCAGCCCCGACTACATCGCGATCATCGATCGGCTTCTGGAAGCCGGAGCGATGGTGCGGTCGGGCGGGTCGGGGGCACTTGGCCTCGCGGACGTGGCGGCGGGGCGGCTGGATGGCTATGCCGAGCTGCATATCAACCTGTGGGACGTAGCAGCCGGGCTGGTGGTTCTTCGGGAAGCGGGAGCGTTCGTCTCCGATTTTCCCGCCGATGGCCGGGCGGGTCGCTCAGGGCCGATCCTGGCCGGGGCCCCGGCGCTGGGCGGGCAACTGGGGCGAATCGTCGGCATCGGCGGATGACGTGGGCGAGCGCGGCCGCGGCGTAAGCCAAGGCTGGCCAGGGCGCGACAGCGCCTCGGCCGACGCCAGGACCCGGTTTGACAAGCGGGGACCGCACTTCTAGAAGCCTCGGCTTCCATTGCCGGGAACGTGGACGGGGCTTGGTGTCCCGCGCCCGCCGCGCGCCGCGCGGCCTACCGGTGCAACAACGCCTCGTGAAAGGGCACCGCGCCGATGACCAAGCGCGCCGAAAGCAAGTACAAGATCAACCGCCGCCTGGGGGCCAACCTCTGGGGCCGGCCGAAATCTCCCGTCAACAAGCGCGACTACGGTCCCGGCCAGCACGGCCAGCGCCGCAAGAAGCCGACGGATTTCGGCACCCAGCTGATGGCCAAGCAGAAGCTGAAAGGCTACTACGGCAACATCGGCGAGAAGCAGTTCCGCAAGTATTACGAGGAAGCGGTCCGCCGCAAGGGCGACACCTCGGAGAACCTGATCGAGCTGCTGGAGCGCCGGCTGGATGCGGTGATCTACCGCATGAAGTTCGCCATCACCCCGTTCGCCGCCCGCCAGTTCGTTTCGCACGGGCACGTGCTCGTGAACGGCAAGCGGGTGAACATCCCGTCCTTCCGCGTGCGCGACAACGACACGGTCGAGGTCAAGGAAAAGTCGAAGCAGCTGGCGATGGTTCTGGACGCCGCGCAGAGCGGCGAGCGCGACGTGCCGGAATACGTCGAAGTCGATCACCGCGCCATGAAGGGCCGGTTCGCGCGCGCGCCGAAGCTGTCGGACGTGCCCTATCCGGTGCAGATGGAACCGAACCTCGTCGTCGAGTTCTACTCCCGCTGATGCGTCGGCCCGGCTGGGCGCGGGATCGGCCTGCACCCAGCCGGCGTCAGTAGAACACCTCCGGCATGTTGCCGAGCAGGATCGCGCCCACCGCCTCGAAATGCGCATCGCGGGCCTGGATCTGCTGCGACAGCGTGTGCATGTCGCGGAACCGGCGTTCGAACGCGGTGCCAAGGAAGATCGCGTCCACCCCCGCCGCCTTGTAAGCAAAATCCGACGCCGCGATCGCCTGCGCCAGCGCGTGCGCGCAGGCAAGCCGCACCCGCGCGCGGGCGGGGACATCGATCGCCGCTACGCTCCCCGCTTCGTCCCACACCTCGCGCAAGGTCGCCGTGAGATAGGCGCGCGCCGCGCCGAGCGCCGCCTCCTGCCGCGCCAGCCCGGCCTGCACCGTGGCGCTGTCCGCCAGCCGCCCGAGCCCGCGGGGGGACTTGCTTGTGGCGAGGTCGATGAACGCGTCCAGCATGGCCCGGGCAATCCCGAACGCCACCCCGGTCGCCCCGACCGCATACAACCCCTGCATGGTGAAGGCGAACAGCTTGCCCGGCTCACGCCGCGCATCGGGCTCCTCCCGGGTGGCGCTGAAGTCTTCGTGCACGAACAGGTTGGTCACCCGGTAGCCCTCGGACGCCGTGCCGCGCAGGCCGATGACGTTCCAATCCTCGATCCGCTCCGCCCGGTCGGCCGGGAACAGCAGGGTGCGGAGGACCGGGCGGCCGGCCGGGTTGCGCCGGCGGCTGCCGTCCGGCTCGACCACCTGGCAATGCGCCCCCATCCACGTCGCCTGGCGCGAGCCGCTGGCGAAATGCCATTCCCCGCTCAGCCGGTAGCCGCCCGGCACGGCGGTCGCCGCCGCGGCGTTCGGCGGTCCCCAGGATACCAGCGCGCGCGGATCGGCGAAAATGATGCGCGCGCTCTCGGCCGGCAGAAACGCGGCGATCAGCGCCGAGCTGTTGGCGACGAAGACATTCCAGCCCACCGACGCATCATGGCGGCTGATCTCTTCCACCGCACGCAGATAGATCCAGGGCGGCACCTCGTCGCCGTCCACCGAACGCGGCAGCAGCATCCGGCACAGGCGCGCGGCGTGCAGGTCGGACAGCAACGGCGCGGGGATGCGCTGCGTGCGCTCGATCTCGTCGGCCGCGGCGGCGATCGCAGGGCCAAGGCGGCGGGCGCGGAGCAGCGGGTCCGGTGCGTCGGTCTCCAGCCGTGTCAGGATCGTCATGCCCTCCCCCCGGCGCGGTTGCCGCGGGGATGACAGGGCGGCACCGAGGAGCTGTCAATGCGGCGCGGCGGATGAAGAACGCAAACTGGTCCCGCGGATCCGCCGCCGCAGTACGCCTCGCTCAGAGATGCAGGAAGTTGGCGCTGTTCAGTTTCATGCTGCCGTGCAGGTCGATCTTCATGTTAGCCGCCGACACGCTCTCGGTCCCGCTGCTGGTATTGACATAGACGTAGGTTTCGCTGCCGCTCGTCTGCCAGCCGACGGCATGCGCGCCTATCTGCCCCTTGCGCAGATCGCCGGCATACTTGAGCGTGGTGCCGAGACCGGTGAGATCGATCACGTCGACGGCGGCGTGGAAATTGGTGATCACATCCATTGCCGTCGCGGTGGAATCGCTGTTCGCTCCGTAAAGGTAGTGGTTGGTACCGCTGCCGCCGGTCATCGTATCGGCGCCCCCGCCGCCGGCGAGCAGGAGGGTCCCGGTCATGCCGGAGCCGTCGATCGTGTCTGCCCCGCCCATGCCGTAGACGAAGGTCGGGGTTGCTGCGGCGGATGCGCCGAGCAGCGTTGCCACCGAGATGGTATCGCTCCCGCCGGTGCCGACCACGACGTCGAGCGGCGCCGCCGGCGACGACGTTCCTACCGTGGTATCATTCGCCGTCAGGGTGAGCGCATAGGCCTGCCCGTTGACGGTCCCGGCGACGCCGGACGGTCCCGCCGCGAGGGTCGCGGTGTTGTTCGTACCGGTCAGGGTAAAGGAC
>JAGWSV010000177.1 GCA_028869315.1 Rhodospirillales bacterium | reverse complement strand
GGGTTTCCGTCACCGGCGCAGCCGACCGGGTCGGCGGCAACAGGGCCAACCGGCTGTTGTCGGAACTGCGGGCCCAGGTCGTCACCGACCGGCTGACGACGGATGGGGTGGCGGAGCGGCGCGTCCGCCAAAACGCGCTCGGCGCGGTGGGCTATGAAAAGAAGTCGCAAATGAGCCGGCGCGCGATCATTTCGGTCGGCGTGCCCTGAGTTTGCGCTTGCCCTGAGCCTGCGCTGGCCCTGGGCTTCCCGCCGCAGCTCCGCCTTGGACCCCTGATGCGCCAAGCGGCGGAACGACCGGCGGCCGCGGGCCCGCGCCGCGGGCGGCTGCCGGTCGTTCCGCCAGATGGTCCTTACATCGGCCCTTTCGTCGAGCCGCCCGCGATCTTGCGGCAGTCACCGGAGGGCAGCAGCACGAACGATTTCGGGTCGTGCGCGACCGTCGACTGGCCGGCGCAGGAATGCACGCCCGAGGCGCAATCGTTGCGGCCGACCGCGTTCACGCCGTAGCAGCGGGCGAGGTGTTCTTCCTTCACCCGGGCCATGTTGTGCATGATCGTGCTCTTGCTGGCGCCCGGATGCATCTTCAGCATGTGGTTCAGCTTCTTTTCCATCTCCGCGTTCATGGCGGCGGAGGCCTTGCCGGTCGTTGCAAGGGCCGCGAGCCCGACCGCGGAGGTCAGGAGGGTCTTGGCGAAGCTTCGGCGATCCATGTCTTCCTCCATGCTTATGGCGGCCCTCGCAGGGGCCGATACGACCCTGTTCGGGACGTTGCCACGAAAGGTTACAGGGAGGTGGAGGCCGGGTATCGCCACCGCGGAGATTCCCGCCGGAGCCGAGCGGTGCCGCCTATTCCCCCGCCAGCCGGGTTGCCGTCAGCGGCGCGGCCAGGCGCGTCAGCGACGAAACATCCGTGGCGCCGGCGATCCCCAGCACCGCATCGGCCAGCCGCGCCGCCCGTTCGGTGCCCAGCACGGCGTCCGCGAGGCCATGGAACTTCGCCCGCAGCTCGGCCTCGGTGAGGAAATTCGCCGGTTCGCCCTTCGGCACCACCACCTTGCGGGTGAACGCCTGGCCGCGGGCAAGGAGCGTCACCTTGCCCGACATGTTGGCGGGGAACTCGGCCTCGATCTCCGGATCCAGTTCGCAGCGGATCTTCGGCAGCAGCGACCGCACCGCCGGGGCCTGCAGCAGCCCGTAGCTGTCCCAGCCCATCGCCCCGGTCGCCAGCGCGCTCGCCACCACGAACGGGCCGCTGAACTGGCCGTCCACCACGTTGCGCGGATCGGCCTTCTGGTCCGCCGGCAGGCCGATCAGGTTCATCCCGGCGCGCGGCAGGCCGAGCGTGACCTGCACGATCTCCTCCGCCCGCAGGCCAAGCTCGGCGCGCAACGCCAGCGCCGCGTCGACGCAGGCGTGGCCGTAGCGGCAGGACGGGTAGGGCTTCACCGCCGTCGCCATCAGTTCGAACACGTGCCCGAGGTCCTGGATCACCCGCGCCGGCCGCGGGTTGGGGGCATAGGCCTGCAGGAACCCGTGCGGGCCTTCCAGCGCCTGCGCCGCGCCCTTGAACCCCTCACGCACCATCGTGGCCGCGACCAGCCCGTTGGCGGCGGCCCAGCCGACCTGGAAGCGCTTGGTCCAGGCCCCGTTGACCAGGAACTCCAGGCTGCCGGCGGCCTGGCTCAGCGCGGTGCCGAGCGCGCCGGCGATCCCGCCCGCATCCAGGCCGAACACCCGGCCGGCCGCGGCGGCGGCGCCGAACGCGCCGCAGGTGGCGGTGGGATGGAAGCCGCGGTCGTAGTGATCTCCCGCCGGCAGCGCCAGCGCGATGCGGCACGTCACCTCGTAGCCGGCGATGATCGCCGCCAGTACGTCCGCGCCCGACGCACCGGCCATTTCGCCCGCGGCCAGCGCCGCCGGAATCACCGGCGCGCCCGGATGCAGGCTGGCGGCGGCGTGGGTGTCGTCGAAATCGAGCGAATGCGCCAACGCGCCATTGAGGAACGCCGCGCCGGGGGGCGTGTAGCGGCCCGCATCGCCGAACACCCCGCACGTGCCGCCGGCGAACCCGAGCGCGCGGGCGGCGCGCACGAAGCTTTCGGTGCTTTCCGCGTCGTGGCGCGCGCGCACGATGTTGCCGCTGAGATCGAGCAGCAGGAACCGCGCGCGCTCCGTCACCTCGGGCGGCAGGCGCTTCGCCTCGATCCCGGCAACGAATTCGGAAAGCGTGGCGGTGACGCCGTCGGGGGTGCCCATGGGCGCGGGTCTCCTGCTGTGCGAGCTCGACAAATCTGGAACCCGAAGCCGTGCCGGGCAACCCCCGCTCCCTCCTGGCCGCTCCTGGCCGCGCAGGGGGCTCAGCGCGCGACGAACACCTGCCCGGTGGCGTAGGACAGCCAGACCCGGTGCGTCGCCAGCCAGTCGACCCCGAGCAGCAGGTCGAGCACCGGGGTCAGGACCACCGGCGCGGCCACCACGTCTACGCCGGTCGCGACGCTGGCGCCCACCGCGAGCCAGCCCAGCCGGTAGACCCGTACCCGAAGCGTGCGCGGCCCGATGCCGCTCGCTTCCGCCATCGGCTCCCGCGCCAGGTTCGCCTGGGTGAGACCGAGCCGCGCCATGCCGGCCGCGCTGAGCAGGGCGCTGGTCGATCCGGTATCGATCATCGCCCGCAGCACATGCCCGTCGGCGTGCACCGGGATCCCCAGCACCGCGCGATAGCCCGGCAGGCTCGGCACCGGAACGTAGGAACGCCGCCAGGGCAGGAACCGGCCGCGGCAGTCGCGCACCCGATAGAGGGTGATCCGGCGCCGCCCGAGATCGAGCGACAGATCGAACGCCGACAGCACGTCCCGCCCCAGGATGCCGTCGACCGGCGCCCCGCCCATCTGGCCCGTCGGGATGCGGCCGACGCTCAGGCTCAGCCCGCGCAGCAGCGTGTTCTGCCGCAACGCGAGCCCATGCAGGCGAAGCTCCGCCACCTCGGCGTTGCGGTGCCGCTCGATCCCGCCGATGCCGATCGTCGTGGTGCCGACCCAGGGATCGAGCTTCAGCCGAAACCGGCGCACCGCCTCCGGGGTCAGCAGGCTGCGTTGCGCCCCGGTATCGAGGATGAAGCTGGCGCGCTGCCCGTCCAGCCGCGCCGTCACCAGCGGATGGCCGGCGCGCAGCACGACGGGGACCACCGCCGCGCGGGCGACCTCGCACGCGGCGGCGGGCCGCGCGGCGGCGGCGCACAGCGCCCCGAGCGCCAGCCCGCC
>JAGWSV010000003.1 GCA_028869315.1 Rhodospirillales bacterium | reverse complement strand
TGCGGGACCAGCTGCAGCAGCCAGCGCCAGGCGCGCGGCAGCAGCTCGGGCGGCGGCGGCGGATCGTCGAACGACACGTCGCGGATGCGGTACGAGGGAAGGAATTGCGGCGGCGGCGGCTTGCGCACAGGTTTCGGCGGCGGGACCGGGGTGGCGGCGACGGCGCAGAACCGCGCCAGCAACTGGCGCAGCCGCCCGAGCAGGTTGGTGGCCTGCGCCGGGTTCAGGCCCACCGGATCGCCGCCCGCGGGCGTGCCCCAGGCGGCGATGCACTCGGCCAGCCAGGCGACGATGGCGGTGAGGCGCGCGAGGGGGGGTTCGGCGGTGATGGCGGCGGCGGACATGGCCTGGGCGGTGCGGGGTTGGGTGGACTGACGGTAAGGGGAGAAGGTTGAGATTCCGTTAACGCGGGGGGCGGCGGGGCGGGCGGGGTTACGGCTCGCGCAGCGACCGCTGCAGGCGGCTTGGGCGTGGCGCCGGCCGCGCCCAGGCGAGCATGGCCGGGAAGCGGAGGAGCCAGCGCGCCGGCCGAAAGCTGGTGCGGGTGCAGGATGGTGCCGGTTCCGGTTCGGTTTTGGACCCGGATCGGCCGATGCCTGCTTCGGCGGTCCCGTTCGCGGCTTCGGCGCGGTGGGGGGGGGGGCGAGCGCGGGGCAGCAACGCGACCGGGGCTTCCGCCAATTGTGTTGGGATACGTGTCGGCCTGCCTCGACCGCGCGCAAGGGTTACCCCCTGCGGTACTGCAAATAGGCGAGTAGTGCCGAAGCGATCGAAGCCACGGCAGATGCTATAGCGGCAAACGTTGCTAGTACAATTGTTCTCAGTTGGAATTCGAGCATGTCCTGTCCAGCGACGATCCTGTCTCGGCTCTTCAGTTGCGATTTTTCTACAAGCATTTCCTCGTAGTGACGTTTTAATATCGCCTTCAGGGTCCCAAAGGATGCGCGCTCATCAGGGGTGAATTCGTTCGTCGGGGTCCAGGTCAGCCAAGTTGGCTCACCACTTGCTGACTGAACGGAAGTGTAAAGTGCCTCCAGTTCCATGAGGTTGATAGGCGATCCGTTTAGAAGGTCAGAAAACAGACGACGTGCAACCACTTTGTAACCGGAATTGGCGGAGCAGCGCCATAATCCCTCACGTATCGCCGCTTTCTGCCTCTCAGTTAGGCTTGGGAGACCATGAATCTCGCGTATTATATTGAGATCCCGCCGATTAAACAGCAATTGCAACCATCTATTCGGGTCCATCCACTCCCAAACGCCCCAACTCCGCATCGGACGATCATTGTGCGGCGGATCAGAAACGTGGTTCAAATTCATCAGTAAAACTTGACATTTTACCGCTGGACGGAGAACCGACGATCTATGTTTTTGTATCAGAACGTTATAGATATGACGGGGAGGCTGGGCAGCCGGGGCGAATCGCGATTCGTTGGGGTTACAACACTCTCGACGAGGCCGCGATGTGGACCCCAACTACCCGGCGGCAGCATAGCCACGCCGATCCGCCCGTCCCCCCTCAGAACGGCACCCCCTCCAGCCGCCCCATCTTCCCCGCCAGGAAATCCCGCTTCGCCCGCTCCAGGTTCTCCACCGAATCCATCACGAACGGCCCGCCGAACAGGATCGGCCGCGCCGCCGGCGCCCCGCCGATGATCGCAAGCGCGGCGCCCTGGCCGGACGCCGCCAGCCCCACCGCATCCCCCGCCGACAGCACCGCCAGGCTCCCCGCCGGCAGCGCCGCGCCGGCGCCGCCCGCCAGTTCGCCCGCGATCACGTACACCGCCAGTTCCGCCGCCGCATCCACCGCCAGCGCCACGGCGGCATCCGGCTGCAGCCGCACATGCGCGAACAGGGTCGGCGTGGCCAGTACCATCGGCCCCTCGGCGTCCTCCACCCGGCCGGCGATCACGTCCACCCACGCCCCCTTCCGTTCCAATTTCGGAATATCATCCGCCCGCCAGGACCGATAGGCCGGCGCGGCGAATTTCTCCGCCGGCGGCAGGCTGGTCCAAAGCTGCAGCCCGTGCCGCGGGCCGGACGGTTGTTCGGCGTGCAGAATGCCCCGCCCGGCGCGGATCCACTGCGCGTCGCCGGGGCCAAGCCGGTCGCGGAAGCCCATGCTGTCGCGATGCTCCATGCCCCCTTCCAGCAGGTAGCTGATCACCTCGATCCCGGCATGCGGGTGCGGCCGGTCGCCGATGCCGCGCGCGGTGGCGGACCGGTAGTGGTCGACGAACACGAACGGCCCGACCGCGTCGCGCGCCGCGCCGGGCAGGGCGCGGAACAGCCGCATGTCGCTGTCGTCGATCGCCAGTTGCGCCGGCAGGATCGCCTGAATCTCGCGGGTCATCGCGCTCGCCTCCGTTACACTCATGGATGTGCGGGCGATCCTCAGGCCGCCGGGCGCCGCGCCACCAGGTCGAGCAGCGCCGACAGGCCGGAATGCGCCGGGCCTTCCTCGATCTCCGCCTCGTAGCTGCGCAGCAGCAGGAACTCCGCCTCCGGCAGCAGGTCGCGCATCATCGCCTCGGTGTAGAGATGCGCAAGGTCGCGCGGGCCGCCGGTGCCGTGGTCGAGCTGTTTCGGCGTGTAGCCCTCCACCAGCAGCAGCCCGCCCGGCTTCAGGCTGCGCCAGATGCCGGCGAACAGCCGCCGGCGCATCGCCGGATCGGCGAACTGCACGAAGATGCCAACCACCGCGTCGAACGCGTCCTTCGCCCAGTCCCACTCGTCGACGCCGGACAGCCGCGCATCGATCGCGACGTGGCGCGACTGCGCCCAGGCCCGCGCCTTCTCCACCGCCACGCTGGAGGCATCGAACGAGGTGACGTGGTGGCCCTGCGCGGCAAGCCAGATGCCGTTGCGCCCCTCGCCGTCGGCGACGCAGAGCACGCGGCTGGCCGGCGGGAGCCGATGCGCCTCGCGGCGGAGGAATTCGTTCGGCGCCGTGCCGAACAGGAAATCCGCTTGCGCGTAGCGTGTGTTCCAGTCGGGTTTCGACATCCGGCGTTCTCGCTCCGCGCTCATCTGGCCGGCCGCATATCGCCGCCCGCAAGCCGGGCGGTCAAGCGCGGCCGCGTCTTCGTCTTACAAGAAGGTCGGCGCCGGCAAGCGGCCGCGCCCGGCCACCCGACGTCCGTGTCCTGACGTCGGGTGGCCGGGCCTGGGGCGGGCCGGCGGCGGCTTTCCCGGCGAGACGCGACGCCCGGCGCGCCCGGCGCGCTTCAGCGATCGCTGCGCAGCGCCGCGATCAACTCCTGCCGCGCCGCGGCCAGCGCCCGCATCGCGGCTTCGCGGTGGCCGTGGAAGTCGTGCGCGCCATGCCGCAGGACCGCGATCGCGCCGTTGACCCGGTGCAGCGCCGTGCGGATCACCGGGTGGCGTTCGGCATGCGCGATCCCGGGCGCCGCGGTCAGGGCGAGCGCGAGCCCGAACGCGAGTGCGGCGACCGGGCGGACGAAGCGTGGCGGCATGGGCAACCTCCTGGGTTGGAACGGCAACGTTGATGGCACGTGAAGACCGTGGGCGAAATCGTCGAGCGGGCGGGCTGCGCGCGCGCAGCCGGACGCATCCCGCCCGACCCGTGCTACACTAACCGCCGGCCGCGCGACATGATGTAACGAAGGGCAACCGCAACGAGCGCCCCAGGATGCGGCCGGCGCGCGCGTTCACGCCATCCCCAGCACCCGGATCAGCCCCAGCGCGATCGCGCCCAGAACCGCCAGCGACCCGGTGACCGCCAGGGTCACCCGCGCCCCGGCGCGCGCCACCATCCGCACGTCCACGCCAAGCCCCAGCGCCGCCATCGACAGGATGGTCAGCCCGTTGGTCAGGCTCGCGATCGGCGCCAGGCTCGCATGCGGCACGAGGCCGAGGGAGCGCAGCGCGGCCAGCCCGAGAAAGCCCAGGATGAACCACGGCACCAGCTTGTGCAGCGGCAGCCGGCCGGGCGCCGGGCGGTCGCCGGCGGGGCGGTGCGGGGCAAGCGCGTCCGGCGCCTCCCGCCGCCCGCCGGCCGCGAGCGACAGCGCCAGCACCACCGGCCCCAGGGTGAGCACCCGCACCAGCTTCACCAGGGTGCCAAGCTGCACCGCGAGCGCGCCCACCGGCATCGTCGCCGCCAGCACCTGCGGCACCGCGTACACCGTGAGCCCCGCCAGCACGCCGTATTGCGAGCCGCTCAGCCCGAGCGGCAGGATCAGCAGCGGCAGGCCGACCACGACGACCACGCCCAGCACCGCGGTGAAGGCGATGGCGGAGACGATGTCGTCGCTGTCCGCGCCGATCACCGGCGCCACCGCGGCGATCGCCGAGTTGCCGCAGATCGAGTTGCCGCAGGCGACCAGCACCGCCATCCGCCGCGGCAGCCCGAGCAGCCGGCCGATGCCATAGCTGGCGCCGATCGCCGCCGCCACCACGCCGACCACGCCGGCCAGCAGCGCCGGCCCGACCTCGGCCAGCGCCTGCACGCTGACCGAGGCGCCGAGCAGCATCACCGCCACCTCCAGCACCGTCTTGGCGCTGAACTGGATGCCGGGAAACCAGCGCATATGCGGCGTCCAAGCGGTACGGATCGCCGCGCCGAGCAGGATCGCCAGCACCAGCGCCTCCAGCCAGGCGCGGCCGAACAGCCTTGCCTCGACGTGTTCCAGCGCCACCGCCGCGGCGGTGACGCCGACGCAGAGCAGCAGGCCGGGAACGAGCGAACGCAAAAGGAGAGCGAAGGAGCGTGTCATGGAACCCATCCGTTGCCGATGGCCGCTGATCTGGTCGCGGCGGGGCCGGTGGGTCCAAGAGCGATTTCCGATGCGACCGATCTGTTTTGGCGATCGGTCGCCGCGCTACCTGCCGCCGCCGCTGCGGCGCGGCGCGGGCGCTTCCCCGCGCAGCAGGTCACGCGCCCAGACGGTGAAGATCACGACCAGCGCCCCGGCCAGGGTGAACCAGATCGTCAGGTAGACGAGGTGGTGGTTCGGCGGCCGCGGCAGCCGGTCCGCCGGCACCGGGTAGTGGCTCAGCCGTTGTGTCCCGAGCGCGATGAGGGTGAACGGCGCCACCTCGCGCAGCCCCACCATCCGCCCGATCATCGCCGGGTCGAGCGCGTAGACCTGCCGGCCCCGCGGCTCCGGGCGCGGTGTGAACAGCCCGGGATGCTGGGCGGCGGCGACATAGCCGTCGACCGTCACCGTGCCGTGCGGACCGGGCCCGGGCCAGGCGATCGGCGCCTGGAACGAGAGCGGCACCCAGCCGCGATCGACCAGCACCGGCGGGCCGTCGGCGCGCTCCAGCGGCACCACGAGGTCGGCGCCCATCGCCGGGCCGCGCATGGTGTCGCGCACGATGTCGCCGAAATGCACCGCGAGGTCGGGGCGGAAGCGGCCGCTCACGGACACCTTCACGAACGGCCCGGGATGCGGCGGCAGCGGGATCGCGGGGGCGCGCTCGGCCGCGGCGATCTCCGCCAGCAGGCGTTCCTTCCAGGCCAGCCGATGCACCTGCCAGATCCCCAGCGCGAGGAGAATCGCCACCATCACTGCCGTCATCGTCCCGGCGATGATGAGCCGCCGCCATGGCGGGCGCGGCGCCGCGGCGCGGCCGGCGGTCGTACCCGGGGAAGGGGCCGGGGAGGGTGCAGAAGCGGGCATGGTGCCGGATGGATCAGGAACGGCGGACGCGGGGGAACCAGGGCGCCAACGCCGGGGCATGCCGCGGCGTCACCACACGCGCGGGCCGCGGCCGGGGCGCGGCGCGTCCCGCCGGCGCGCTCAGTGCCGCATCTCCGAGCGCCGGTAGCGGTACTGGATCGCCACCAGTGCCGCCTTGGCCGGCCGCATCAGCACGACGGTCAGCGGCGGCGTGACGACCGCGAGCACCACCACGTAGACCCAGAGCGGCGGGTCGAAGCGGAACTCCATCCAGAACGCCAGGATCACGAGGATCGGCCCGAGCACGAACATCACGCCCACCGGCGCGCCATCCCCGGCGTCGTTGCCGCGCAGGTCGAGGCCGCAGACCTGGCAGCGCTCGCGGATCGCGAGCACGCCCTGGAACAGCTTCCCTTGTCCGCAGCGGGGGCAGCGCCCCCGCAGCGCCACCGCCAGCAGGGATGGCGGCGGCCCGGCCCAATCGGGCGCGGCGGGTTCAGCCGGCAACGACCGCGCTCGCCCCCCAGACATAGACGCAGGTGAACAGGAACAGCCACACCACGTCGACGAAGTGCCAGTACCACGCGGCGGCCTCGAAGCCGAAATGCCGCTCGGGCGTGAAGTCCCCGCGCCGGGCGCGGAACCAGCACACCGCCAGGAAGCAGGTGCCGACGATCACGTGGAACCCGTGGAACCCGGTGGCCAGGAAGAACACCGACGGATAGACCCCGCCACCGACGAAGTGGAACGGCGCGTGCGTGAACTCCCACGCCTGGAACCCGGTGAACGCGATGCCGAGCAGCACGGTCAGCGCCAGGCCCGTCACCAGGCCGCGCCGGTCGTTGTGCAGCAGCGAGTGATGCGCCCAGGTGACCGTGGTGCCCGAGAGCAGCAGGATCATGGTGTTCAGGATCGGCAGGTGGAACGGATCGATCGAGTGGATGCCCGGCGGCGGCCAGATCGGGTGCGCCAGGCCGGCGACGTTCTCGGGGAACAGGGCGAAGTTGAAGAAGGCCCAGAAGAACGCGACGAAGAACATCACCTCCGACGAGATGAAGAACATCATCCCGTAGCGCAGGCCGAGTCGCACCACCGCGGTGTGCATTCCCGGCGTCCGGCTTTCCCGCAGCACCGAGCGCCACCAGAAGATCATGGTGGTGAAGGTCAGCACCGCCCCGACCACCAGCATGGTGTAGTTGCCGTAATGGGCGGCGAAGATGATGCCCAGCACCACGCACAGCGCGGAGATGGCGCCGACGATCGGCCAGGGGCTCGGATCGACGAGATGATAGGGCTGCTTCAGCCCGGAACTCTTGATGACGGAAGCGCCGTGCGCGTGCTCGCTCATACCCGACCCTGTCACTCCACGCCTTATAGCGGCCATGGCCGAGGAAACCGCCTCGGCACGGTAGCGACCCATAATCTCCAATTCGGCCGGCTGTTCAAGGGGTGCGCGCCGTTTTGGGCGGACAGCCATCCCGCGCCGGGCCACCCCGCGCTCCGGGGGCTCGCCGTCCGGGAGGGTGGCGAAGCGCAAGGCGGCGGCGCGGTGCCGGCGCAACGATTGCCGGCGGCGCGCCTCCTCCGCTATCCCGATGCGCCACGCCCGCGCCACGCTCGGCGCCCGGGCCGCCGGCTTCGCGGGTGAGACGACGCCATGCTGCTGCTTGACGGGATCGGCCGCCGCTTCGCCGGCGGGGTACATGCGCTGGCGGACGTGTCGCTGGCGCTGGACGAGGGCGACTTCGTCGCCCTGCTCGGCCCGTCCGGTTGCGGCAAGTCGACCCTGCTGCGCCTGATCGCCGGACTGGACCGGCCGGATGGCGGGCGCATCGCCTGGGCCGCCGGCCGGCCGCCGGAACCCGGCGAGATCGGCTTCGTCTTCCAGGACCCCACCCTGCTGCCCTGGGCCACCGCCGAGGCCAACGTGGCGCTGCCGTTCCGCCTGCGCCGCGCCGCCCCGCCGGACGCCGCGGACCAGGTCCGCGGCGTCCTCGCCGATGTCGGCCTGGCCGGATTCGAGCAGGCGCGCCCGCGCCAGTTGTCGGGCGGCATGCGGATGCGGGTCTCGATCGCCCGCGCTTTGGTGACCCGGCCGCGGCTGCTGCTGATGGACGAGCCGTTCGCCGCGCTCGACGAATTCACCCGCCACCGGCTGCAGGCGGACCTGCGGAGCCTGTGGCGGGAGCGCGGCTGCACGATCGTCTTCGTCACCCACTCGATCTACGAGGCCTGCTTCCTCGCCCGCCGCATCCTGCTCATGACCCCGCGCCCCGGCCGCATCGCGCGCGACGTGACGGCGGCGCTGCCGGAGGGGCCGCAGCGGCGAATCGACCCCGCCTACGCCGCGCTGGTCGCGGAGGTGACGCAGGCGATGGGGGCCGTCCTCGCATGACCGCGACGCGCATCGAACGCCTCGCCGCGCCGCTGCTGGGCCTGCTCGTGCTGGCGCTCTGGCAGGGGGTCGTCTGGGGCTTCCAGGTGCCCGCCTACCTGCTGCCCGGGCCGGTGGCGATCGCCACGGCGTTCTTCGCCGCGCCGCGCCTGCTGCTTACCTCGCTGCTGTCCACCCTCGCGGTGACCTTCGTGGCGCTGGTGGCGGCCTCGGTGCTGGGCGCGGCGATGGCGCTGCTGATGGAACTCAGCCGGCTGGCGCGGGCGGCGATCCAGCCCTGGGCGGTGGTGCTGCAGGTCACCCCGATCGTCGCGATCGCCCCGCTCATTATCGTGCTGGTGGGCAACCCGTTCGTCTCGCTGGTGGTGTGCGCCACCATCGTCGCGTTCTTCCCGGTCTTCGCCAACACCGCCGCCGGGCTGGCCGCGGTGCCGGCGGAGCTGCTCGACCTGTTCCGCCTCTACGGCGCCGGGCGGCGGCAGACCCTGCGGCTGCTGCGGCTGCCGGCCGCGCTGCCCTATTTCCTCGCCGGGCTGCGGATTTCGGGCGGGCTCGCGCTGGTCGGCGCGGTGGTGGCGGAGTTCGTGGCCGGCTCCGGCGGCTTCGCCTCCGGCCTCGCCTACCGCATCCTGGAAGCCGGCTACCGGCTGGAGATCCCGCGCATGTTCGCCGCCCTCGTGCTGCTCGCGGCGGCGGGCGTCGCGATCAACGGCGGCCTCGGCGCCTTCGGCACCCTCCTGCTGCGCCGGCGCGGGGAGGGCTGATCGGTTCCGTCAGGACGCCGCCGCCGCCGCGCGCGCGGCGCGGAAGCGCGCGAGGCTGTCCGCCGGCCAGACGTCCTTCGGGTTGTCATACTCGGCCATCGCGCGGGCGCCGTCCGGGATCGTTACCCAGGGCAACTTTGTCGCGGTGAAGATGTGGATGTCCGGCGCCAGCAGGTGCGGCGGCAGGAGCGGCGTCGATCGTCCCGTCGCGATCCGCCCGCATCCGGTCGCACGAGGCGCGGCAACGCCCGATCCGCCGACTCCTTGCGTGTTGTCCTGACAATGTACACATAATGGCTGCTCGCCAGGAGAGACAGGGCATGACGGCGACATCCGAAACCCGTTCCGAACGCATCGACTTGCGCATGACGCCGGCGGCCAAGCGCACGCTGATGCAGGCGGCGACGACGGCCAACAAGACGCTGACCGAGTTCCTGCTCGACAGCGGCCTGCACGCCGCATTCGAGACTTTGGCCGATCGCCGCGCCTTCGTTCTCGACGACCAGGACTGGCAGGCGTTCGTGGCCGAGCTTGACCGCCCGCCGGCTGACAATCCCCGCCTGGGCCAACTCCTGAGCCGCAAGCCCCACTGGGACGCGTGAGCGGCCGGTCACCCGGTTCGCCGCCGCTTTCGGCGCCCGGCCCGCTTGGCGCGGAGCATGAACGCGCCGGCTTCAACTCCGGGGTTGCCCCGCTTGACGACTGGCTGAAGCGGCGCGCTTTGCACAATGAAATCGAGGGCGGCTCGCGGACCTTCGTCGTCTGCGAAGGCCGACGGGTCGTCGGCTACTACAGCCTCGCGGCCGGCTCCGTGCATCCCGACGCCGCCACGGGCCGGGTCCGGCGGAACATGCCGAGCCCGGTTCCGGTCGTGCTGCTCGGCCGGCTGGCCATCGACCGCGCCTGGCAGGGAAGGGGGCTTGGGGGCGATCTCCTGCGGGACGCCGTGCTGCGCGTGCTGTCGGCCGGGGACAGGATCGGCGTGCGCGCGCTTCTGGTCCATGCGGTCTCGGCCGAGGCCAAAGCCTTCTACGAGCGCTACGGCTTTCGCCCGTCTCCTGTCGAACCCATGACGCTGATGGTCACGCTTGCGGAGACCCGGCGCATGCTGATCGGCGGCCAGCCGCGATGAAAGTCGCGCTCACCCGTCGGATCGCAGCCGCGTACGGCAGCGCCTGGCCCGAACCGCCACCCGCTCGATGATCCGGGGTCGGCGCAGGATCCCCGCCAATCGGCGCCAGTCCTCGGTGATACGTGTAATAACGAAACATTCCAGGATCGGCGTGCCGCCGGCGGGGACGTATCCCTCCGCCTGCATGAAGCGGGTCACCGCGCGCCCGGCGAGCCGACGGATCACGACAGCCTTCCGGCACCCGTGCCGAACCTGGCGGCAAAGGCCGCGCTGATCCCCGCCGCCGACGGCAACCCGGTGCCGGCCGCCGTGACCAAGGTGGGGCGCAGCGCGTGCGGCGAGGTGACTGCCCTGGCCCACGCCGCCTTTCAACCGCAACACGCCCGCTTGCGTCAGGACGCCGCCGCCGCGCGCGCGGCGCGGAAGCGCGCGAGGCTGTCCGCCGGCCAGACGTCCTTCGGGTTGTAGTACTCGGCCACCGCGCGGGCGCCGTCCGGGATCGTCACCCAGGGCAGCTTTGTCGCGGTGAAGATGTGGATGTCCGGCGCCAGCAGGTGCGGCGCGCGCAAGGTCCCCACCCGCACGAACAGGATCGCCGGACCGGCGCCCGGATAGGTGCTCCACAGCGCCACCCGGCATGTCGGGCAGCGGAACACGCGCTGCCCCCGCCCGCTCGCCGAGGGCGTCGGGACCAGCTCCGGTTCGCCGGCGAGCCGGGTCACCCGGGAGGTTTCGATCATCGCGTTCAGCGCGAAGGCGCTGCCCGTCTCCCGCTGGCACCAGGTGCAGTGGCAGCAATGCACGACCAGCGGCGGCGCCTCCAGCCGGTAGCCGATGCGGCCGCAGGTGCAGGCCCCTTCGAGCGGAACGAATGGGTGCGTCATGGCGTCCTCGCAACGGCCGCGGCGGCGGGAGCGGGCGACGGAAGGCCCGCCCGGCGCCCGGCAAGGTCATTTTGTCGGCGGTTCGGTGCGGGAATAGTCGATCGAACAGAACGCCCCGCCCATGTAGCGCTCCTCCACCGGATCGCCGCTCACCTTCCCCTGGAGCTGCCCGGCGAACCGGTCGGCGCTGTCCTGCGGCGCCCAGCCGATGGTGGCGCGGTCGTCGTCGCGCCACCAGGTCATCGCCTGGTTGGCCGAGGCGCCCCACACCACGCAAGCGCCCACCCGCGGCGCCAGCACCGCCCGGCTCACCAGGCGGACCAGATCGGCGTAGGACAGATACGTCGCCAGCATGCGCGCATTCACCGGCTCCGGCAGGCAGGAGCCGATGCGCAGGAATACGCTCTCCACCCCGTGCTTCATCCAGTACATCCGGCCCATCAGCTCGCCATACGCCTTCGACAAGCCATAGTACCCGTCAGGCAGGAACGGATCGGACGCGGCGATCGACGCGGCGCGCTCGTGAAAGCCGACGGCGTGGTTGGAGGAAGCGAACACCACCCGCGCGCCCTCCCGCCGCGCCGCCTCGTACACGTGGTGGAGGCCACGGATGTTCGGGCCGATCACCTCCTCGAACGGCCGTTCCACCGATACGCCGCCGAAATGCAGGACGGCGCCGCAGCCTTCCGCCAGGCGCAGCACGGCGACGCCGTCGCCGAGATCGGCGCGGGTGAAGCGCGCGCCGGGCGGCAGCGGATCGGGGAACGGGGCGATGTCCGTCAGGCGCAGCCGCCAGCCGGCGGCGGCGAGGTCGCGGGCCATCACCCGGCCCAGCGCGCCGGAGGCGCCGGTGAGCAGCACCGGTTTGGCGGGGACGTCGGACATCGGGCATACTCCATCGCAGAGAGAAACGAAGGCGGACAGCGGGAGAGGGATATGCGCACGATCGAGGACCACGCCCAAGCCCTGGCGGCCGGGCGAACCACCAGCCGCGCCATCGTCGAAACCTGCCTGGACCGCATCGCCGACCCGGCCGGGGAGGGCGGGCGGGCCTTCGTGAAGGTCTATGCCGACGCCGCGCGCGCCTCTGCCGACGCGATGGACGCGCTGCGCCGCGCCGGCCGGGCGCCGTCGCGCTACGCCGGCATCCCGGTGAGCCTCAATGACCTGCTCGACGTCGCCGGGGAACCGACCCCGGCCGGCTCGCGCGTGCTGGCGGACGCGCCGCCGGCCGCGGCGCACGCCCCGGTGGTGGCCCGCCTGCTGGCCGCCGGGTTCATCCCGATCGGGCGGACCAACATGGTCGAGTTCGCGTTCTCCGGGCTCGGCATCAATCCCCACCACGGCACGCCCCGCGCGCCGTGGGAGCGGGACGCGCTCGGGCCCGAGGACGGGCGGATCCCCGGCGGCAGTTCGTCGGGCGCCGCGGTCTCGGTGGCGGACGGGATGGCGCTCGGCGCGCTCGGTACCGACACTGGCGGGTCGTGCCGCATCCCGGCGGCGTTCTGCGGCGTGACCGGCTACAAGCCCACCGCGCGGCGGGTGCCGATCGACGGCGTGCTGCCGCTGGCGCCCAGCCTCGATTCGGTCGGCCCGCTGGCGCCGTCGGTCGGCTGCTGCGCGATCGTCGACGCGGTGCTGGCCGGCGCGCCGCCGGCCCCGCCGGCCGCCGCCGACCTCGCCGGGCTGCGCCTCGCCGTCCCCGACGGCCTGCTGGCCGAGGGCGTCGACCCGATCGTCGCCGCCGCCTTCGCCCGCGCGCTGGCCGCGCTCGAAACGAAGGGCGCGCGGATCGTACGCTTCGCGGTGCCGGAGTTCGATGAAATCTACGCGGTCAACGGCGCCGGCGGGCTGACCGCGGCCGAATCCTTCGCCTGGCACCGCGCGCTGCTGGCGGAAAAGGCGGCCGGCTACGACCCCAACATCCGGTTCCGGATCGAACGCGGCGCCGCGATGGGCGCGGCCGACTATCTCGACGTGCAGGCCGCCCGCGCCCGGCTGATCGCCGCCTTCAACGCCCGCACCGCGGGAATCGACGCCATGGTGCTGCCAACCTCGCCGATCCTGCCGGCGCGCATCTCCGATCTGGCCGCCCAGAGCGACTACAACCGGGTCAACCTGCAGACCCTGCGGCACACGACCCTGTTCAACTTCCTCGACCGCTGCGCCATCAGCCTGCCCTGCCACCGGCCCGGCGAGCCGCCCGTGGGCTTCATGCTGGTCGGCGAAACCATGGGCGACGCCCGGCTGTTCGCGATCGCCGCTGCCGCCGAGGCGGCGATCGGCACCGTCAGGTAACGATCGAGAACCCGCCGTCGATCGGGATCGCGGTCCCGGTCACGAAATCGGAGGCCTTGCCGGCGAGGAACACCGCCACGCCGGCAAGGTCGGACGGCACGCCCCAGCGCCCGGCGGGGGTGCGGGTCTCCACCCGCTCCTGCAGCCCCTCCACCTGGCGGCGCGCGATCCGGGTGAGGTCGGTGTCGATCCAGCCCGGCAGCACCGCGTTCACCTGGATGCCGTCCTTCGCCCAGGCGGTGGCGAGCGCGCGGGTCATCTGCACGATGCCGCCCTTGCTCGCCGCATACGGCGTCGCATACGGCGCGCCGAACAGCGACATCATCGAGCCGATATTGATCATCTTGCCGCCGCCCGCCGACTTCATCGCCGGATAGGCGGCCTGGGAGCACAGGAACGCGCTGGTCAGGTTGGTGTCCAGCACGTGATGCCATTCCGCTTCGGTATAGTCCTGCGGCATCTTGCGGATCGAGGTGCCGGCGTTGTTCACCAGGATGTCCAGCCGGCCGAACCGCGCCAGCGTCTCGGCCACCAGGGTCCGGCATGCCTCCGCGCTGGTCACGTCCGCCGCCACGAACGCCGCCGCAGCGCCGGCGGCGGCAAGCTCCGCCAAGGCCCGCTCCGCCTTGGCCGCATCCCGCCCCGCCAGCACCACCGCCGCGCCCGCCGCCGCCAGGCCATGCGCCATGCCGAGGCCGATGCCCCCGTTGCCGCCCGTCACGATGGCAACCTTGCCCGTCAGATCGAACAAATCCACGCCCGCCTCCTGCCCCGATGTCCCGCACAGTCTGCGCGGCAGCGCGCGTGGGCTCAAGCGGGGGGCTTGGTGAGCAAGGCCAGGGGGACGCTGTCCCCCTGGACCCCCTGCCAAGGGCGGAGCCCTTGGAACCCGTTCGTTTTGGCTCCGGGCGG
>JAGWSV010000176.1 GCA_028869315.1 Rhodospirillales bacterium | reverse complement strand
GGCGCCGGCGGCGCTGCTGCGGATGGCGACGGCGGGGCGCTGGCGGACGGCGCCGGAGCGGCCGGCGGCGGCGCGCCAGGGATCAAATGGGCCGCCACGCCGATATCGCTCACGCCCGCAGCGCGGGCCGCATCCATCACCGTAATGAAGTGCTGGAACGCGACCTTGCGGTCGGCGGCGATCGTCACCTCGGTCTTGCCGGGATTGCCGTCGGCGGCCAGCAGCGCGGTCAGCGCCGCCGGCGTCAGGCTGTTGCCCTTCACGCGAATGGTGCCGTCCACCAGAAGGTTCACGGTCACTTTCGGATGCGGCAGATGCTGCGCCTCGGTCGACTGCGGCAGCTGCATGGTAACCCCGGCATCGGGGATCATCTGCAGGGTGACGATGATGAAGAACACCAACAGGAACAGCATCACGTCGATCATCGGAATGATCTCGACGCGCCCCTTGCGCTGCTCGAAATAGCGCATCCGCATGGACTATTCTCCGGCGACAGCGTGCAGGGTTCGCGCCGGCGGGGCGGCCCCGTCGTCCCGTCCGGCAACCATCGCCGAGGTCCGGTTCATGACCATCGTCTTGACCGTATCAAGCTGCAGCACGACGAGCCGGACGCGGTTGGACAGGCCATTGAACGCCACCAGGCCGATCAGCGCGATGAAAATGCCGCAGGCGGTCGCAATCAGCGCATCCGCGACGCCGGCGGTGATGGCAGTCGGCGCGTGGCCGGGCGTCGCCAGGATCGAGAAGGCGTGAAACATGCCGAGGATGGTGCCGAACAGGCCGAGCAACGGCGAAAGCGTGACGATCGTGTCGAGCACCCACAACCCGCTGTCGATGCGGGGCGCCAGGAGCATGATCGATTCCTCGAGCCGGTCGGACAGCGCCTCCCGCGGGAGGTCGAGATATTGGCGCGCGGTTGCGAGCATCACCGCCTCCGGCAGCTTGCCGGCCTCCTTTTTCAGCGCGGCGAGTTCGCTTGCGCCAAGGGCTTCGTGCTCGGCAACCCGCCGCACCAACCGGTCGCCCGCCAGGATCGTGCGGCGGAGAAACCAGGATCGATCGAACGTCACGGCCAGCGCGACCAGCAGCAGGACGGCCAGCGCATAGAGCACACCGTCCGAATAATTTGCCAAGTGGATGATATAGGCGAGGCTCATCGGCCGGAACTCCGGAGGAAATGGGACGACGGGTGCCTAGCGCCCCCGTCATGCTTAGTGTGTGAAGGATTTATGGCAGGCGCGTTGTCAAAAATCCGCTGTCAGGCTGACGAGAAACGGCCGCCGCGTGCCAGGATCGGCCAGCGCCGCGCAGGCGCCGTTGCCGCCGAAATCCCTCCCTTTTTCGACATATTTGATCAGATCGTACCGGGGCTTCGGCAGCCTATGGGTTCGAAATGCGACGCTGCGCCCCCCGCCGCGCGGCCTGCGGCCGGCGAAAAATGGCGGCGGGAGTTGCCTCCCGCCGCCCGAAGCCTGAAAGGTTGAACCGGACGGGCGTCAGAACCGCACGCCGACCGTGCCGTAGACGGAGAACGGCGCGCCCGGATAGGCGAGGCGGTAGCCTCCGTAGGACGTCCCGAAATAGCCGCCCGAAGTGATGAACTCGAAACTGTTGTAGCGGGTGTTCAGCACGTTCAGGGCGGTCAGCTTGAGGTCGATATACCGGGTTCCGAAGTTGCCGAGATGCAGCGGCACCGTGGACTTCACCGCCAGGTTCAGGGTGCCAAACGACGGCATCGACTGGTTGCTCGGCGCGCCGATCGTGTTGTCGAAGACATGCTGCGAGCCGGTGTACTGGAACCAGATCCGGGGCTCGATCAGCACCCCGTGGGTGAAGTAGTCATAGTAGGCGCCGGCGTTGGCAATGGCCGTCGGCACGTAGGCGACCGGGATGCCGTTGTAGCTGACACCACCCGTGATGTAGCTCGTGTAATGCGCCCCCTCGATGGTGGCGTTGCCGAACACGTGCAACTGATAGATCGGGTTGTCGTCGAGGAACATGTTCACCCCGTGATAGACCGAGGTGCCGTTGGCCGCGATCGTGTTGCCGTTCGCGAGGGCGGTGTCGATTTCCTGCTTGGCGTAGCGGAGATGGAAATAGGCGGCGCCGAAAAGGAAGTTGTTCAGCAGGCGCGTGTGCTGGAGGTGCACCTTGAAGCCGAACTGGTAGTACTGCGCCAGGGCCAGGTGGTAGGTGCTCGGGTCGACCGCCTGGAACAGGCCGCCGCCGCCGCCGAGTTGCGGCGCCTTCCAGGCCTCCTCGTAGCCACCGTAGAGATTGAGCCACGGAAGCGGGCTGTAGCTGACATCGATCGACGGCTCGAGGCCCGTGCGGTTCTGGTGGTCGCCGCAGGGTGCGCTCTGGGTCTTCGTGTAGCCGTTGGCGGGCGCCGGACCGGCAGGCGTGAACGGGCAGGCGGTATAGCCCGAGTAGTTGAGGATGGCGCCCGGCGTCAGCGCGAAATCCTGCTGCACGGAATTCCCGTAATTCACCTGGAAGTCCACGAAGCGGATCCCCGGGGTAATGTGCAGGTTCGGGATCGGGCTGAGGTCGTCCTGCAGGAATACCGCGAGGTCATCCTGATTGAAGTTCGACGACCGGATTTTACCACCCTGGTTCGCGAGATCCTTGTTGCCGAAGTAGGGCGCGCCGGTATTGAAGAAATTGTTACGGCTATTGTAGAATTCGTGGATGACGTAGCCGCCGACGTTCACCGTGTTGAATGGCAGCTTCTCGGTCAGCCACAGCTTGTCGCCGATGGCGTCAGAATGCGGGTTGTTATACTCGTACTGCTGCGCACCGGTGCTGAAAAGATCGTAGAAGCGGGAGTGCTGGCGGTCGATATGGGTGTACCAGGCAAGGTTGTGCAGCTTGGTAGTGTCGTCCAGGCGGAGATTGATCCGCCCGTACAACAGACCCATCGTGTTGAAGTCTTTCTTCTCGTAGGTCGTGAATGGCAGGGTGCTGTAATAGCCGGAAGTCTGCTGGCTATAAAGGACCGTGCCGGTTGTGCCGGTGGTATACACGCCGGGCTGCGGCGTGGTCGGGATCACGGGCGGCCGGTAGGCGCCGCTATGGCCCCAGTAGCCGCCGAATTCGAGGCTGCCGGAGCGGAACGTCTTGATGGTCTTCAGATAGGCGGCATAGTCCTCGGACGGGGAGTTGAAGCCGTCCGGCGCATTGCGGAAATTGTCGCCGTTGCCCATCCCCCCGGCCAGCACGGTCGACCAACCGTGATACGTGCCGGTCTGCAGGTGGAAGTCGAAGTTCTTCTGATTGTTGCTGCCATAGGTTAGCTCGACCTCGCCGCCCGGCTTCTTGGTCGGCTGCAGCGGCGTGAATTCGATCCCGCCGCCGACATTGTTGAACCAGCGATCGGCGGTCGCGCCGGGACCATAGGTCACGTTGGTATTCTGGATCAGGCTCATCTGCGGCAGGGTCGCCGACTGCCACAGGTTGGTCGCCACGTCGGAAATCGGCACGCCGTCGAAGGTGATCGCGAGGGCGCCGGTGTCGGTGTAGGCGCTGCTGTAGCCCGTCCAGCCTTGGTGAATGCCGTTGATCGACACGCTGTATTTCTCGGCGCCCGTGTTGCCGTAGCCGACGACGTTGGCACCCGGCGCATAGGACAGCACCTGCGCCGCGCCACCCACCGGGCCGGCGGCGTCCATCTGCGCCCGGTCGAGGACACGCACCGTCTGGTTGGATCGGAAGACGTGCTTCTGGGTCGGCTGCGGCGTGGCGCCGGACGGCGCCGTGGCGGCGCCGGTCGCGCTCACCTCGCCGGCATTCACCGCCTGCTGCGCACCGGCGCGGGAGGTCGGAACGACCAGCCCAAGCACAAGCGCCACCGCGGCGCCACCAAGAAGGCGCCGTTTCTGGCAGATCGAACCTTGCATTCCTGTCTCCCGCACTGTTGTCGGCTGCGTTGCGGGAGCGCTTATCCGGCGGGCGACCAGCGGTCCATCGGACCATAATCGACATAAATCCGACACTTGATGAAACACTCCGATATAATCAGCGAACTTTCGTATTACGAAATTCCGGTGACATTACGATGACGCCGCCATGGCGCAATGGCTGGAGGCGGCGGCGGGGCCTCGCCCCGATCCCTTGCCCCGGGCGGCGAAACGCCGCCTGATGGCGCGGCAGGAACCCAGCAGGAGGACCCCATGCGCACCCAGGTTGGCATCGTCGGCGCCGGTCCCGCCGGCCTTCTCCTTGCCCATCTCCTGCACCTGCGCGGCATCGCATCCGTGGTGGTGGAGGCCCGCTCGCGCGACTACGTGGAGAACCGCATCCGCGCCGGCGTGCTGGAGCACACGACGGAGGACCTGCTGGTCGGCGCCGGGCTCGGCGCGCGCATGCAGCGCGAGGGGCTGGCGCATCACGGCGTGCATCTGCGCTTCGCCGGACGCGACCACCGGATCGACTTCGCCGCGCTGACCGGCCGGCACGTCACCGTGTACAGCCAGCACAAGGTGGTGCAGGACCTGATCGCCGCCCGCCTCGCCGCCGGCCAGCCGCTGCTGTTCGAAGCGGCCGACGTCGCGGTGCACGACATCTCCGGCGATCGACCGCGCCTCACCTTCCGCCACGACGGCGCCGCGCAGGAGCTGACCTGCGACGTCATCGCCGGGTGCGACGGGTTCCACGGGATCTGCCGGCCCGCCATTCCCTCCGGCGTGCTGGAGATCTTCGAGCGCACCTATCCGTTCGCCTGGCTCGGCATCCTGGCCGAAGCCCGGCCGGCCGCCGACGAACTCGTCTACGTGAACCATCCGCGCGGCTTCGCGCTGCTGTCGATGCGCTCGCCCGAGCTCGTGCGGCTCTATCTGCAATGCGCGCCCGACGAGGACCTGGAAGCCTGGTCGGACGACCGCATCTGGGCCGAGCTCGCCGCCCGCAGCGCCCGCGAGGGCTTCGCGCTCAACGAAGGGCCCATCGTCCAGCGCGGCATCACGCCGATGCGCAGTTTCGTCGTCGCACCGATGCAGTACGGCCGCCTGTTCCTCGCCGGCGACGCCGCGCATATCGTGCCGCCGACCGGCGCCAAGGGGCTGAACCTCGCCGCCGCCGACGTGGCGGTGCTGGCCCGTGCGCTGGAGGCGTTCTTCCGCCACGGCGACACCGGCCGGCTCGCCGCCTACTCGGCGACCTGCCTCGACCGGGTGTGGAAGGTGCAGCGCTTCTCCTGGTGGATGACCTCGATGCTGCACCGGTTCGAACAGCACAGCCGGTTCGAGCGCCGGGTGCAGTTGGCCGAGCTCGAATACCTCGCCGGCTCGACGGCCGCGTCCACCGCGCTGGCGGAGAACTACGTGGGGCTGCAGCTGGCGGTCTGACCCGCGGCCGAAGCGTGCTGCACCCCGGGCGGCATCAAACGCCGCCCCAGACCTCCTGCGCCACGTCCACGCACAGGCGCAGCTTGGCCCATTGCTGCGCCTCGGTCAGCGTATTGCCTTCCTCGGTGGAAGCGAAGCCGCATTGCGGGCTCAGCGCCAGCTGCTCCAGCGGCAGGTATCGGCTCGCGGCCTCGATCCGGCGCTTCAGCGCGTCCTTGCTCTCCAGCTCTCCGGTCTTGCTGGTGACGAGGCCGAGCACCACCACCTTGCGCCCGCGCGGGACGAAGCGCAGCGGCTCGAACCCGCCGGCACGGTCGCTGTCGTACTCCATGAAGTAGGCGTCGGCGTCGATCTTGTTGAACAGGGTCTCCGCCACCGGCTCGTAGCCGCCGCTCGCGACCCAGGTGGAGCGGAAATTGCCGCGGCAGAGATGCATGGAGATCGTCATGTCGGCGGGCCGGCCGCCGATCGCGTGGTTGATCAGGGCGGCGTAGCGGTCGAGCAGGCCTTCGGCGTGCTCGCCGCGCGCCCGCAGCCCGGCGATCTGCTCGGGATCGCACAGATAGGCGATGTAGACCTCGTCCAGTTGCAGGTAGCGGCACCCGGCGGCGGCGAAATCGCCCACCGCGCCGCGATAGGCCACCCCGAGATCGGCGAAGAACCGGTCGAGATCGGGATAGGCGGCGCGGTCGATCGCGTCCCGCCCGCCGCGGAAATGCACCACCGAGGGCGAGGGGATGGTCTGCTTCGGCATCGCGGTCTTCACCCGCGCCGCCAGGAACCGGTAGTGGTCCAGCATGATCGGATGGCTGTAGCGGATCGGCCCGGTCACCCGCAGGGCGTGCGGCAGGGTCGCGCCCTTGAAGGCGATCTTCTGCTCCGGCTCGTAGATCTCCACCCCGTCGAGGCCGGAGACGAAGTCGTAGTGCCAGTACGCGCGGCGGTACTCGCCGTCGGTGGCGGCCCGCAGGCCGATCGCCTCCTGCCGCGCGACCGCCTCGGCGATGCACGCGTCCTCGATCGCGCGCAACGCGTCCGCCGGCAGCCGGCCGGCGCGATGCGCGGCGCGCGCCTCGGCCAGGTGCCGGGGGCGGAGCAGGCTGCCGACGTGGTCGGCTCGGAATGGCGGACCTGGCCGAACCAAGGGGGCGGCCGGGGCGGAAGGCGGGGCGGACATGGGGCGATTCTCCCAAGCTGACGTTCAGGCCGGCAGTCCGAAGGTCACGTCTCCCGGCGCGCGAGGCGGCATCCCGGCCCGGGGAACAGCGCGGCGCCGCCTGCCCCGCCAGCGGCGGGTGCGACGCCCCACATAGACCGCGCCCGGCAGAACGACTATCACGCCGCCCGACATGCCGATCCAGCGCCTACTCGTCCAAATCGCGGAGTTCAGCCGCCGCCATGCCGCCCGGGTCGTGCTGGTGGGCATGCTCGTGGTGGTCCTGTCGGTCCTGTATGCCGCCGGCCATCTCGGCGTCAGCACCGACACCGACCAGATGTTCGCCGCCAGCCTGCCCTGGCGGCAGCGGGAGATGGCGTTCGACCGGGAATTCCCCCAGTTCAACAACCTGCTGGTTCTCGTCATCGACGCTGCGGAACCGGAGGAGGCGGACGCCACCGCCGCGGCGCTGGCCGCGAAGCTGCGCGCCGAGCCGGCGCTGTTCCACGACGTCTCCGAGCCCGACCGCTCGGCCTTCCTGCAAAAGGAAGGCCTGTTGTTCCTGCCGGTGGCCAAGCTCAGGCAGGTGATGAACCAGACCATCGATGCCCAGCCGTTCATCGGCCAGCTGGTGGCGGACCCGTCGGCGCGCGGGCTGTTTTCGGCGCTGGCGCTGATCGGAGTGGGCGCGCAACGCGGCGATGCGAACCTGAAGCCCTACGCGCCGGCGCTTGATGCGTTCCACCGCGGGCTGGCGGCGGCGCTCGCGGGCCATCCGGCACCGCTGTCGTGGCAGAGCCTGCTCGGCGGCGATCTCGCGAAACTCGCCGGACGGTATCGCTTCGTGCTGGTGCATCCGAAGCTCGACTACGGCGCGCTGGAACCGGGGGGCGTCGCCACCAAGGCGGTCCGCGCCATCGCCGCGCAGCTGCCGTTCGTGAAGGCCGGCGCGGCAAGGGTGCGAATAACCGGCCAGATCGCGCTGTCGGACGAGGAGTTCGCCTCGGTCGCCGAGGGCATGATGGTCGGGCTGATCGGCAGCGTGCTGCTGATCACGCTCTGGCTGTTCCTGGCGGTGCGCAGCTGGCGGCTGATCGTGCCGATCCTGATGACCCTGGTGCTCGGCCTGGCGCTCACGCTTTTGTTCGCCTCCATCGCGGTGGGCACGCTCAACCTTGTCTCGGTCGGATTCGGGGTGCTGTTCGTCGGCATCGCGGTCGATTTCGCCATTCAGTTCTGCGTGCGCTACCGGGAACGGCGGTTCGAGTTCGCCGACAAGGCGGAGGCGATGCGCCAGACCGCGGGGCGGGTGGGCGAGCAGATCCTGGTGGCGGCCGTCGCCACCGCGGCCGGGTTCCTCGCCTTCGTACCCACGGCATTCAGCGGCGTGGCGGAACTCGGGCTGATCGCCGGCGTCGGCATGGTCATCGCCTTCGCCTGCACGGTCAGCTTCCTGCCCGCCGCGATCGCGCTGTTCCGGCCGGCGGGCGAACGAGCCATGGTTGGCTTTGCCTGGGCGGTGCCACTCGATCCGCTGGTACGGCGGTGGCGGCGGCCGATCCTGGCCGTGTTCGCCGCCGTCGCGCTGGCCGGCGCCGTGCTGGCACCGCGAGTCGCGTTCGACTCCAACCCGCTCGACACCAAGAACCCGCACACCGAGGCGATGCGGACGTTGCGCGACCTGATGGGCTCGGCAGTGACGAACCCGTTCACCATCGACGTCATGGCCCCCAACGTGGCCGCGGCGGCGCGCCTGGCCTCCAGGCTGGACAAGCTGCCCACGGTGGCGGACGCGCGCAGCCTGGCGAGCTTCGTGCCCGGCGACCAGAAGGAGAAGCTCGCCATCATCGCCGATGCCGCGCAGATTCTGGGGCCGACCCTGCTGCCGCTGTCGCCCGTGGTGCCGGCCTCGGCCGCACAGATCCGGCTGGCGGCGAAGACCGCACTCGGCCAGATCGAGGCGGCGCTGCCGAAATTGCCGCCCGACAGCCCGTTGCGCGCCATCGCCACGGATCTGCGGCAGCTCTCCGTGGCCCCCGATCCGGTGCTGATGGCAACCAACGCGGCACTGACCCGGTTCCTGCCCGCCGAACTCGACCAGCTGCGCACGGCGCTGTCGGCCGCGCCGGTGACCGAGGCGGACGTGCCGCCGGCCATCCGGCGCGACTGGCTGCTGGCGGACGGCCGGGCACGGGTGCAGGTGACCCCCAAGGTCGCGGTCAGCCGGACCAGCGCCGGGCTGCACGCCTTCGTGCGCCAGGTAGTGGCGGTGGCGCCGAACGCCGGCGGTCCTGCGGTGACGGTGGTGGCGACCTCGCGCACCATCGTGGGCGCGTTCTCCTCGGCCGCGCTGTATGCGCTGGCGGCGATCACCCTGATCCTGGTTCTGGCGCTGCGCCGGCTGCGCGACGTGGCGCTGGTGCTGGCGCCGCTGCTGCTGTCGGCGCTGATGACCATGCTGGTGGCGGTGGCCCTGCCGTTGCCGCTGAACTACGCCAACATCATCGCGCTGCCGCTGCTGCTGGGCGTCGGCGTCGCGTTCAACATCTACTTCGTGATGAACTGGCGGGCCGGACGGCATGCGGTGCTGGGCTCGGCGACCGCGCGGGCGATCGTGTTCTCGGCGCTGACGACGGGCACCGCGTTCGGCTCGCTGGCCTTGTCACACCACCCGGGCACCGCCAGCATGGGGGCATTGCTGCTGATCAGCCTGGGGTGCACGCTGGTGGCGAGCCTTGTGTTCGTGCCGGCCCTGCTGGCAAGCCTGCACCAGCCGGAGCCGCATTAGCGGCTGCGCAGGCCGGGCCGGAGCGCTGACGGCGCCGCAGCGACCACACCTCCCGCCGTCCCCGCGGGGTCGAGCCGGGATCACTGGCAAGGAACGGAACCGATGCCGCGTCTCGCCCCCCTCGCCGCCCTTTTGCGGACCACGCTGGCAGCGGTCGTCGTCGTGTCGGCCTTCCTGGCCGCGGGCGCGGTCTCCGCTACGGCGGCGCCGCGCCTCGCGGTGCTCGAATTCCGGCTGATCAACACCTCCCCGCTGCCGGACACGGCGGCGGAGAAGGCGCGGCTGGTGTCCCTCACCCGGCAGTTGCAGAGCGCGCTGGCGACATCGGGCCGCTATCGGCTGCTCGACCCGGCCCAGGTCGAAGCGGCGCAGAAAAACGAGCCGGGAGCGGCCGATTGCGGAAGCTGCGCGGCGGCACTGGCGCGCAAGCTGGGCGCCGGGCTGGTGGCGATGGACTACGTCCAGAAGGTCAGCGATCTCATCCTGAACATCAACGTCATCATCGAGGACGCGCGGACCGGCAAGATGGTCGGCGGCGGCAGCGCCGACATTCGCGGCAACACCGATCTGTCCTGGCAGCGCGGGCTGGCGTTCCTGCTCAGCAACTATGGGCTGGTGGGCGGCTGAGACGGTGGCGCGCCCGCACGCACGCGGTGGGCCCGGCGCGGCCACGACAGGCCAACGCCGGCACGACGCCGGATGATCGACGATCCGCCGCCCCTGATCCCGGAACTCGACGTGGCGGATCTGGCGCGGTCGCTGGCCGTGTACGTGAGCGTGCTCGGCTTCACATGCGCGCTGACCCGGCCGGAGGAGCGCTTCGCGTATCTGATACGCGAGGGCGCCCATCTCATGCTGGAGGAAGCCGCCGGGCCCGGCCGGCGGTTCCATGCCGCACCGCTGGAATTCCCGTCCGGGCGCGGCATGAACCTGCAGATCGAGGTGTCGGACGTGGACACGCTGTATGCCGCGGTGCTGCGCGCCGGGCTGACCGTTCCCATTCCGCTCGAGGAGCGCTGGTACCGCCAGGGCGCGACCGAGGCCGGCAACCGGCAGTTCGTCGTCGCCGATCCGGACGGCTACCTGCTGCGATTCTTTGCCGATCTGGGCCGGCGTCCGGTCGGGGGATGACGACCGTCGAGGCGGGGGAGCGGATGCCGCCAGCCGGCCGGTCGTGAGAGCGGAGACGCAAGAGAGAGGAATCCCCCCGATCTGTTGACGAGATCGGGGGTCGAAGCCCGTTCGGGCATCCTTCGAGTGCCGATCAGAGCCACCGTGCCGTGGCTTCACTTTGCGCGGCGCTGGCGGAGTTGGGCCCACCAGGGGGAAGCGCGTCCCCCTTTGTGATGTCGCACCTGTGGGTAGGCGGCCCGCGGACGCGACCGCCGCACGTATGGCGTAGGTGGGCGGCTGATCCACAGCGGTGGCGGCGCGCGATCGGCAAGGCTGCGAGCAGCTGCGCGAGCCATCCTGCCGGCGACAGCATCAAGCCCCTTCCGACCCGGGCAACAACCCAGGCCGTCCCACGCCTGCCGAATTCTATGCTTGCCGCCGGTGATTCCCAGCTGATGCCTCGCTTCAGAGCGGGCCTACCGGGAATTCCACCAAGCTATTGATTTAATTGGTGGGCGCACAAGGACTCGAACCTTGGACCCGCTGATTAAGAGTCAGCTGCTCTACCAACTGAGCTATGCGCCCTCCAAGGCCGAAGTCGCTGCCCGGCCAAGGCCGCGCCATATACCAAGCCCGGCCGCAGCTGCAAACCCCCACCCCACCGACGATTCGCTTCAGGACCCTGGTGAGGAAGCGAGACCGGCGGGACAGAAGCCGCCGCTCCGATCCTGCCGTTCCCCGGGCGCCGCCGCCATCCTCACCCCTCGAACGGATCGCGCACCAGGATCGTGTCGTCCCGCTCCGGGCTCGTGGACAGCAAAGTGACCGGCGCTTCCGTCAACTCCTCGATGCGGCGGACGTATTTGACCGCCTGCGCCGGCAGGTCGGCCCAGGATCGGGCACCGCGGGTGGACCCCGACCAGCCGTCCATCGTCTCGAACTCCGGCACGGCCGCCGCCTGCGCCCGGGGCGACGCGGGCAACCGCGGCGTCAGCGTGCCGTCCACCCGGTAGCCGACGCCGATCTTCAGCTGCTCCAGCCCGTCCAGCACATCAAGCTTGGTCAGCGCGAGCCCCTGGATCCCGCCCACCTTCACCGCCTGGCGCACCAGCGCCGCGTCGAACCAGCCGCAACGCCGGCGCCGTCCCGTCACGGTGCCGAACTCGGCCCCGCGATCGCCCAGCAACGTGCCGGTGGCATCCGTGAGCTCGGTCGGGAAGGGTCCCGACCCCACCCGCGTCGCATAGGCCTTGGCGATCCCGAGGACGAACCCCACCGCCCCCGGCCCGATCCCGGACCCGGACGCCGCCGTGGCCGCCACGGTGTTGGAACTGGTGACGAACGGATAGGTGCCGTGATCGACATCCAGCATCACCGCCTGGGCGCCTTCGAACAGGATGCGGGTGCCGGCCCGGCGGGCTTCGTCCAGCCGCTCCCACACCGGTTCCGCGAACGGCAGCAGGCGCGGCGCCAGCGCCATCAGCTGATCGATCAGCGCCTGCTTCTCGAACACCGGCGCGCCCAGCCCCGCAAGCAGGGTATTGTGGTGCCGCAGAAGCTCGTCGAGCTTGGCGGCAACCGTCTCCGGCTCGGCAAGGTCGGCAAGGCGGATCGCCCGCCGCGCCACCTTGTCCTCATAGGCCGGGCCGATGCCGCGGCCGGTGGTGCCGATCTTTCCGTCGCCGCGCGCCAGTTCCCGCGCGCGATCCAACGCGGCGTGCAACGGCAGGATCAGCGGCACGTTGTCGGCGATGCGCAGGGTGTCGGGGGTGACACGCAGGCCCTGCGCTTCCACCCGGGCAATCTCGGCCAGCAGCGCTTCCGGATCGACCACCACGCCATTGCCGATGATGCCCAGCTTGCCCCGCACCAGGCCGGACGGCAGCAGCGAGAGCTTGTAGGTCTCGTTGCCCACCACCAGCGTATGGCCGGCATTGTGCCCGCCCTGGAAGCGCACCACGATCCCGGCGCGGCTCGCCAGCCAGTCCACCACCTTGCCCTTGCCTTCGTCGCCCCACTGGGCGCCGATCACGGCGACATTGGCCATCGTTTTTCCCCAAGCTCAGGGTTGTAAGGGTCGGGTATGTAACCGTCAGCCCGGCGCGGGCAGCAGCACGGCCTCGCCGTTGCGCAGCACATGGGTGCAGAGCAGGCGCCGCGCCTCGGCGTCGGGCCCCTCGGTCGGCTCCAATGCCGCCACGGTGGCGTAGCCCAGGCGACGGAACCGGGCGGCGGCGTCGGGATCGGCGCCCAGCGGCACGAACAGGCGCGGACGCGGCGCCCGGGCCGGTGCGGCGCGAAGCAGCGCGTCCGGATAGAGGGTGAGGCCGGTGGCCGGGTCCTCGCCGCACAGATAGCGCCCGCCGCGGCCGATCTCCTCCCGCCGGCCGGGGGCGTAGATGGTGACGGACACGCCCGTATGGTACCGGTAGCCGCGGAACTCCACCGGGTCGATCGTCAGCGGCAGGGTGGGCGCGCCGGCGCGGATCGCCGCCACGGTGGCGGCCAGCCGCTCGGCCAGAACACGCGCTGTCGGCGGCAGCGGGGCGGCCCGCAGCGCGACGAGCGCCCGGTCGGCCGGTCCCGCCGCCAGCAGCAATTCGGTCAGCACCGGCGCCAGCGCGCCGCCGTGCCGGCTCACCGCCGCCGCGTCCTTGCGGTCGAGCGCGCGGGCAAGCGCGGCCCGCCCCTCCCCGGCGATCCCGGCCGCGTCCATCAGCGCCGGCGTCAGCGTGGGCAGGGTCAGGTCGAAGCTCATGCGTCCAAGGCCGGCCGCCGCCAGGGCCTCCGCGCCGACCAGCATGATCTCCGCATCGGCCGCGGGGGAATCCCGGCCGATCAGTTCGATCCCGGCCTGCGGCACCTGGCGATCCGGGGCGATCTGACTGCCGCGCACCCGCAGGCACTGGCCGGCATAGGACAGGCGCAGCGGGCGCGGCGCCTGCGCCAGCCTGGTGGTGGCGATGCGCACCGCCTGCGGGGTCGTATCGGCGCGCAGCCCCATCATCCGCTGGCTGTCGGGGTCCATCAGCCGGAAGGTCTGGTCGGCGACCGCCGCGCCCGAACCGGCCAGCAGGCTGTCCTCGAACTCCAGCAGCGGCGGACGGATGCGGTCGTAGCCGTGGGCGGCGAACACTTCCATCAGCGCCTCGACCGCCGCGGCCTCGGTCGCGGCATCGGGCGGCAGCAGGTCACGCAGGCCGGCGGGAAGCAGCGCGGGATTGGGCGGGAGATCGTCGGTCATCGCTGGCGGTGGGTAACAGGGATTGGCCGGGAGCGGAACAGGCAGGTTGCGCCGGCCGGCCGGCTCGCCACCCGGCATGGCCCGTCCGGGCCAGCAGGATACGCCCGCCGGTTTGTCATTTCGTGCAAGACAAGCGCCTGAAATGCCATATCCGTGGGTCAAAAATCTTTTCTCAGCCGCGCCCTTGCCGTGCCACGAGAAGCGCCTTCTCTAGTCCAACCGCGACCACAGCAGCGAAGGGCCGACGCATGGACTGGAAAGAGAACGGCGTGAAGGTGATTCCCGGCAACAGCCTGGACACCAACACGGCGCAGACCCCGGGAATGAACCGCGCGAGCGCGATCAGTTACGCCCGGGTCGGCGCGCAGAAAATCTGGGCCGGCACGGTCCACATCCATGCCGGCGCCAAGACCGGGGCGCATCACCACGGCGCGCTGGAAAGCGTGATCTACGTGCTGCGCGGCAAGGCCCGGATGCGGTGGGGCGAGCGGCTGGAATACGTCGCCGAGGCCGGTCCCGGCGACTTCATCTACGTGCCCCCCTTCGTGCCGCACCAGGAGATCAATGCCAGCAGCGACGAAACCCTGGAATGCGTGCTGGTGCGCAGCGACAACGAGGCGGTGGTGGTGAACCTGGACATCGCGCCGGTGGAAGTGCCGGAGGCGGTGGCCTGGGTGGACCCGATCCACAAGCCTCCCACCCCCTGAGACCGGGCGCCGCGTCCGGCGGCGCGCCGGCCCGGCCGGCTGGTCCGCGCGATCGCCGCCCTCACCCGCCCGCCGACCCGAGGACGGCGCGGATCTCGTCGATGGCGGTGGGGTCCTCGATGGTGGCCGGGATGGTGGGAGACTGGCCGTCGGCGAGGGCGCGAATGGTGGCGCGCAGGATTTTGCCGGAGCGGGTCTTGGGCAGGCGTTTGACCACGCGCGCGTCCTTGAAGGCGGCGACGGGACCGATGCGCTCGCGGACGAGGGCGACGAGTTCGGCAGCGATGTCGGCCGGGGGGCGGCTGGCGCCGGCCTTGAGCACGACGAGGCCGAGCGGGGCCTGGCCCTTCAGCGCGTCGGCGGCGCCGACGACGGCGCATTCGGCAACGTCGGGATGCGCCGCGAGCACCTCTTCCATCGATCCGGTCGAAAGCCGGTGGCCGGCGACGTTGATGATGTCGTCGGTGCGGCCCATGACCCAGACATCGCCGTCGGCGTCGATGGTGCCGGCGTCGCCGGTGCGGTACCAGCCCTTGAAGTCGGAGAGATAGGCACGGTGGTAGCCGGCGTCGTCGTTCCACAGGGTGGGGGCGCAACCGGGCGGCAGCGGCAGGCGAAGCGCCAGGTTGCCGGTGGTGCTGCCGCCCAGCACGGCGCCGTTGTCGTCGAGCGCGTGCAGGTCGTAGCCCGGGCTGGGCCGGCCGCCGGAACCGGGCTTGAACGGAAACAGCCCGTAGCCGCGGAAGCCGGCGGTGATCGGCCAGCCGGTTTCGGTCTGCCACCAGTGGTCGACGACCGGGCGGCCAAGGCGTTCGGCGACCCAGGTCGCGGTGGGCGGGTCGCAGCGCTCGCCGGCAAGATAGAGCGCCTGGAACGACGACAGGTCGTTGCCTTGCATCAGCCTGCCCTCCGGATCCTGCTGCTTGATGGCGCGCAGCGCGGTGGGGGCGGTGAACAGGACCTTCACCTTGTGGCGGGCGATCATCCGCCAGAACACGCCGGCATCCGGCGTGCCGACCGGCTTGCCCTCGTACATGACCGAGGTGCAGCCGCGCAGCAGCGGCGCGTAGACGATGTAGCTGTGGCCGACCACCCAGCCGACATCGGACGCGGTCCAGAACATCTCGCCGGCTTCGAGGCCGTAGATCATCGACATCGAGTTCCACAGCGCCACCGCGTGGCCGCCGTTGTCGCGCACGATGCCCTTGGGCTTGCCGGTCGTTCCGGAGGTATAGAGGATATACAGCGGGTCGGTCGCCGCGACCGGCACCGGCGCGTGCGGGGCGGCGGCGGCTTCGGCGGCGCGGAAGTCGTGATCGCGGCCGGGAACCAGCGCGGCCTCCAGGGCGGCGCGCTGCAGGATGAGGCAGGCGTCGGGCTTGTGCGGAGACAGGCCGATGGCGGCGTCGAGCAGCGGCTTGTAGGCGACGACCCGCCCCGGTTCGAGCCCGCAGGAGGCGGAGACGACGACCTTCGGGCCGGCATCGGCGATCCGCGCCGCCAGTTCGGCGGCGGCGAAGCCCCCGAACACGACGGAATGGATCGCCCCGAGCCGGGCGCAGGCGAGCATGGCGATCGCCGCCTCGGGCACCATCGGCATGTAGATCACCACCCGGTCGCCCAGGCCGACCCCAAGCGCCGCGAGGGCCCCGGCGAGTTTTTCCACCCGGCCGAGCAGTTGCGCGTAGGTGAAGGTCTCGACCCGGCCTTCCATCGCGCTGTCCCAGATCAGCGCCGGCTGGTCGCCGCGTCCGGCCGCGACATGGCGATCGAGGCAGTTGACACTGGTGTTCAGCCGTGCCCCGGCGAACCAGCGTCCATAGGGGCCTTGCGACGGATCGAAGACGCGGTCCCAGCGGCGCTCCCAGGTGATGCCCTCGGCGGCCTGGGCCCACCACGCCTCGGGATCCCGCCGCCAATCGGCGTAGGCGGTCTGGTAGGCGGACGCGGCTCCGGTCATCGGTCGAACCTCCCTTGGTTTGCTTACGGATTCGGCATTGCGCCTGGTGGCGCATGGATCCAGCATTGCGCCTGGTGGCGCATGGATCCAGCATTGCGCCTGGTGGCGCGGGCGGCAATCCTGGGCGCGCCGCCGCATCAGGCAATGCGCTCCCAGATCCCGGTTTCCTCGTCCAGCCGGTCCTGCTCCAGCCCGCGGAAATCGCCGCGCGAGACGATCCCCACCAGCGCCCCGTCTTCCCCCACCACCGGCACGTGGCGGAAGCCGCCGTCGCGCATCAGGCGCAGCGCCTCGATCGCGGTGCAGCCCGGCGGGAGGGTCTCCGGACGCCTGGTCATGACCCGGCGCAGCGCCGTGGCCGGGTCCTGCCCGCGGCCGAGCACGCGCACGGCGTCACGCCCGGTGAAGATGCCGACGAGGTCGCCCTTGGGACCGACCACCAGCACCGCCCCCACCTTGCGCGCATGCATGCGCTTGCAGGCATCCTGCACGCTCGCCTCCGGCGGCAGGGTGAGCGGCACCTGGTTGCGCAGGATTTCCGACATAGGGCGATTGGTCATGCCGCCACTCCCCGGAGCACGTCGGGAGACATGTCACACGCGCGCAACGCTCGCGCGTTGATCAGGATCAAGGCTGACCCGGCAGGTTCATTCCCGGCGCGCGGCGGCGGCGTCCCGTCACCGCGCCGGGCGCGCTCACCCCGCCGCGCGCGCCCGCCCCTGGGCCAGCGCCAGGGCGACATCGATCGCCTCGATCAGGCTGTCCTCGTTCGCGGCGCCCGTGCCGGCGATGTCGAACGCCGTGCCGTGATCCACCGAGGTGCGGATCACCGGCAACCCCAGGGTGATGTTCACCCCCGACAGCGCCCGCCAGGTTCCGGTGGCGGGATCGATGTCGAAGCCGAGCAGCTTCACCGGGATGTGCCCCTGGTCGTGGTACATCGCCACCACCGCGTCGAACTGCCCGCCGCGCAGCTTCACGAACACCGTATCGCCGGGGACCGGACCGGTGACGTCCATCCCCTCGGCGCGGCAGGCTGCCACCACCGGCGCCGTCACCTCGTCGTCCTGGCGGCCGAACAGCCCGCCCTCCCCCGCATGCGGATTGAGCGCCGCCACCGCCAGCCGCGGACGCGCGATTCCGAGGTCGCGCACCGCCGCCGCGGTCAGGTCGATCGTCCGCCGCAGCCGCTCCGGCGTCACCAGCCGAGGCACGTCGGCCAGCGCGACATGGGTGGTGACATGCCCCACCCGCATGTTGCCGTGCGCCAGCAGCATCACCGAGCTCTTCGCCCCGGTCAGCGCCGCCAGCATGTCCGTGTGGCCGGCATAATGGTAGCCGGCGAGGTTAAGCGCCGCCTTGTTGAGCGGCGCGGTGACGATCGCCGCCACCGTCCCCGCCTGCGCCAGCGCCACCGCCCGCGCCACCGCCAGGTAGGCGAAGCGCCCGGCCTCGGCGGCGATCTCCCCGACCGGCATCGGTTCGCGTGCTTCCCCCGCGGCCAGGAACGCCAGCGCCGGCAGGTCGGCGCCCGCGGCCGCGTCGGGAAACGCCGGCTCCGCACCCAGGTTCCGCCGCGCGCGCTCCAGCGCCGCGCGATGGCCGATCACCAGCAGCCGCAGCGCCCCGTCCCGCAGCCGCGGCTGCAGGCGGACACACGCCTTGACGATGATTTCGGGCCCCACCCCGGCGGGATCGCCCATGGTGACGGCAAGGCAGGGCGCGGATCGGGTCATGAGCTGTCTCCTTGACGGCGCGGCGCGAGCAGGTGGGCAAGCCAGGTGGAGGCGCCGAACGCGCCCGACTTCGATACCACGCGCAGCCCGTGCCATCGCCCCCCGCGCAGGAGCGATGTGGGCACGCCGGGTTCCAGCTCCCCGTCCACCTCCAGCATCGTCGCCCCCAGCGCGTCGCACACCGCACGCAAGGTCTCGCCGCCCGAGACCATCAGGGTGCCCGGCGGGTCGAGCCCGGCCAGCAAGCGCCCGAAACCCGCCGCGATATGCGCCGCCGCCGCGTCCCGCGAGGCCCCCGGCGGCACCACCACCGCCACCGCCGCGTTGCCGTGCGCGAGCCGCCGGGCGATCGGCGCCGCCTCCTCCAGCCCGCCATGGGTGATCCGATGCACCTGCTTCCAGGCGGTGGACAACTGGCCGACCGAAGCCGGATGGTCGGAGCCGATCAGCGCCAGCACGGGCGCGCGCAGGTCCGGCGCCGGCGGCACGCCGTGCCCGGCCAACGCGCCGGCCAGCCCCGCCGTGCCGCACCACAGCACCCGGCCCGCCAACACCCGCCCCTCGGCCACCACCGCATCCAGCTCGTCGTCGGTCTCGGCATCCCACAAGCTCACGCCCTCCGGCGCGATATCCCCCGGACGGCACAACCGCACCCGAACCCCCTCCGCCGCCAACGCGGCCGGCAGATCGACGCCGACATCCCGCCACGCCCCCGCCTCGGCCCGAAACTGGCGCCCGCCGGCCGTCACCCGCCCCTGCGCCGGAAAGGCCGGGGCGATCACGCAATGATCGAACTCCGCCAGGCAGGCCGCGACCTCCGCCGCCACATGGCCGCGCAACAGGCTGTCGATCTTGCGGAACGCCACCTCCGCCCCCTCCAGCATCGGCGCCATCAACACCGCCAGCCCCCGCGCCTCCGCCTCCGTCAGCCCGCGCGTCCCCGCATCGATCGCCGCCGGCCACGGCACCTGCACGGGCGGCTTCCAGACCGTCGGCACCGGCCCCACCACCGGCACAAACCTGGCCGCCGCATCCAACGCCCCGGTCAGATCATCCGCCAACACCCGGAGGCCGCTCATGCGCGGTTCCGGGGGTAGGATGAGGCAGCGAGCAAGGCCAGGGGGGCGCTGCCCCCCTGGACCCCTCTTGGGTTCCGGGTGGGGGTCCAGGGGGCAAAGCCCCCTGGCCTTGCTTCCTTCCTTACCCCACCCCCCGACCCGCGCATCACGCCACCCGGTGCAGGAGGGGCATGCCGGTGTGGAGGCGGCGGCAGTTTTCGGTGGCGAGGACGAGGCTGCGGTCGAAGGTGGCGCTGGTGAGCCAGGCGATGTGGGGGGTAAGGACGGTGTTGGGGAGGGCGAGGATCGGGTGGCCCTCGGGCGGCGGCTCGGGGTCAAAGACGTCGAGGCCGGCGGCGACGACGGGGCCGGTGCGCAGCGCCGCGGCGAGGGCGGGCTGGTCGATCAGTCCGCCGCGGGCGGTGTTGATGAGGATGCTGCCGGGGCGCATGCGGGCAAGGCGCGCGGCGTCGATCAGGTGGGTGGTTTCGGCGGTGAGCGGCAGATGCAGGCTGACAATGTCGGCTTCCGAGATCAGGGTATCGAGCGGGACGAAGCGGGCGATGGCGTCGCTGCGCGGCGTGCGCGCGGTATAGAGCAGGGTGCAGCCGAGCGCCGCGAGGATAGGGGCCAGCACTTGCGGCACGGCACCGTAGCCGACGAGCCCGACGCTGCGCCCGCCGAGCTCTCCGAGCCCGTCGAGCTGGGCGGGATCGAGGGCGAAGCCCCGGCCGGCGCGGGTCGCGGCGTCGAACATGGGCAGCCGGCGCAGGGTGGCGAGCATGAGCGCGAGCGTCAGCTCGGCGACGGCGCGGGCGTTGGTGCCGGGAAGGTTGCAGACCGGGATGCCGCGGGCGCGGGCGGCTTCGAGGTCGATCGTGTTCACGCCGACGCCGATTTTCTGGATCAGCTTGAGGCGCGGTGCCTGTGCGATCATGCCGGCGGTGGCCGGCGCGAGGACGTGCCACAGCACGTCGGTAGTCGGCAGCAAGGCGGCGAGACGGTCGGCATCGGTTTCCGGGCAGACCGCAATCGCGAGGCCGTCGCCCGCGCAGGCGGCGAGGCGGGCACGCAGGTCGGGGCCGGCGGAGGCGTGGAAGAGGACCTGGATGGGCGCGTCCGCCGGCATGGTCAGGCGGCCCCGCTTCGGGCGGTCCCCGTCGTGGCGTTCTCCGCGGCGCCCGGCACGGTTTGGGCCGGGCGGGAACGGCCGAAGGCGGCGGCGCCGGCGAAGCGGGCGCGGGAGCCGAGCGCTTCCTCCACCCGCAGGGCTTCGTTCCACTTCGCCATCCGCTCGCTGCGGGCGAAGCTACCGACCTTGAGCTGGCCAACGCCCCAGCCGACGGCCAGGTGGACGATGGTGGTGTCCTCGGTCTCGCCGGAGCGGGCCGAGACGATGCCGGCAAACCCGGCTTCGCGCGCGGCGTTCCAGGCGGCACGGGTTTCGGTGAGCGTGCCGCGCTGGTTGGGCTTCAGCAGCACGCAGTTGGCCGCGCCGGCGGCGGCGGCGGCCCGCACGCGGGCGGCATCGGTGACCAGGAAGTCGTCGCCGACCACCTGCACCCGGTCGCCGACCTCGCTTGTGAAGGCGGCGAAGCCGGCGGGGTCGTCCTCCGCCAGCGGGTCCTCGATGGAAACGATCGGGTAGGCGCCGACCCATCCGGCGAGCAGGCGGATCATGCCGTCGGTGTCGAGTTCGCGGTTCTCGAGGCCGAGCCGGTAGCGCCCGCCGCGGCCGAATTCGGAGGCGGCGACGTCGAGCGCGATCGCCACCTGGCGGCCGGGGGCGAAGCCCGCACGTGCGATCGCCCGCACCAGGGTTTCGAGCGCCTGCTCGTTGGTGGCGAAGGCCGGCCACCAGCCGCCTTCGTCGGCGACGCCGGCACGTTGGCCGGCTTCCTCCATCAGCGCGCCGGCGGCGCGGTAGACTTCGGCGGTCCAGTCGAGCGCCTCGGCGAAGCTGCCGGCGCCGGGGCAGACGACCAGGAAGTCCTGGATATCGACCCGCCGTCCGGCATGGGCGCCGCCGCCGAAGATCTGGATCTGCGGCAAG
>JAGWSV010000175.1 GCA_028869315.1 Rhodospirillales bacterium | reverse complement strand
TCACCATCAAGGCGCAGACCGTGCGCCTGTCCTACCGCGCGAACAACGGGGAGACCTACGAGCTCAACCTGATGGACACGCCCGGCCACGTCGATTTCGCCTACGAGGTGTCCCGTTCGCTCGCTGCCTGCGAGGGCTCGCTGCTGGTGGTCGACGCCAGCCAGGGGGTGGAAGCGCAGACCCTGGCCAATGTCTACCAGGCGATCGAGGCCGGGCACGAGATCGTGCCGGTGCTCAACAAGGTGGACCTGCCGGCGGCAGAGCCCGAGCGGGTGCGCCAGCAGATCGAGGACGTGATCGGGCTCGACGCCTCCGAGGCGATCGAGATCAGCGCCAAGACCGGCCTCAATATCGAGGGCGTGCTGGAGGCGCTGGTCACCCGGCTGCCGCCGCCCAAGGGCGATCCGGCGGCGCCGCTGAAGGCGCTGCTGGTCGACAGCTGGTACGACCCCTATCTGGGCGTCGTGATCCTGGTGCGGGTGAAGGACGGGCGGCTGAAACGCGGCCAGAAGATCCGCATGATGTCGTCCGGCGCGGCGCACCAGGTGGAACAGGTCGGCGTGTTCACGCCCAAGATGGTCGCGACCGGCGATCTCGGCCCGGGGGAGATCGGCTACATCACCGCCGCGATCAAGACGGTGGCGGACTGCAACGTGGGCGACACCATCACCGACGACCGCGTCCCCGCGGCCGCGGCGCTGCCGGGCTTCAAGCCCTCCATCCCGGTGGTGTGGTGCGGGCTGTTTCCGGTCGACGCCGACGATTTCGAGAAGCTGCGCGAGAGCCTGGCCAAGCTCCGGCTGAACGACGCCAGCTTCCATTATGAGACCGAGACGTCGGCGGCGCTGGGCTTCGGATTCCGCTGCGGCTTCCTCGGCCTGCTGCACCTGGAGATCGTGCAGGAGCGGCTGTCGCGCGAATTCGACCTCGATCTGATCGCCACCGCGCCGTCGGTCGTCTACCATGTCTACCGCACCAACGGCGAGATGGCCGAGCTGCACAACCCGGCCGACATGCCGGACGGCAGCGTGATCGACCATATCGAGGAGCCCTGGATCAAGGCCACCATCATGGTGCCGGACGACTACCTGGGCGCAATCCTGCAACTATGCAACGAACGCCGCGGCGAACAGGTCGACCTGACCTATGTGGGCAACCGCGCGATGGCGGTCTACCGGCTGCCGCTGAACGAGGTGGTGTTCGACTTCTACGACCGGCTGAAATCCGTCTCCCGCGGCTACGCGAGCTTCGACTACGCGATGGACGGCTATGCGCCCGGCGAGCTCGTGCGCATTTCCATCCTGGTCAACAGCGATCCGGTGGACGCGCTGAGCTTCATCGCCCACCGCAGCGTGGCGGAAGCGCGCGGACGCTCGATCTGCGCCAAGCTGAAGGAGCTGATCCCGCGCCAGTTGTTCAAGATCGCCATCCAGGCGGCGATCGGCGGGCGGGTGATCGCGCGCGAGACCCTGAGCGCCATGTCCAAGGACGTCACCGCGAAGTGTTACGGCGGCGACATCACCCGCAAGCGCAAGCTGCTCGAGAAGCAGAAAGAGGGCAAGAAGCGCATGCGCCAGTTCGGCAAGGTGGAGATCCCGCAATCGGCCTTCCTCGCCGCGCTGAAGATGGACGCGTAGGCCGGGACCCGGCCTTTCCCGGATCCTGGCCTGCCCGGTTGAGCCCCGACGCCGTCCGCGGGCAAGCGTGTCGCAGGTCCGGAACGAGGCACATCGCGCACCCCGTTCCGGACCCGCATGGATCAGCCGGCGATCGGACCGGACCGCTTCAGGATCTGGGCAGCCGAGGAGCTGCCCTCGTAGCGGGTCTTGGTGACGAGATAGGGCTTGACCGCCTCCTTGGTAACGAATTTGAGGCCGGTGTTGATGTCGGCCGGCCCGACGAGCCCGCCCGAAGCCTTGTACATGAACAACTCCATCACCGTGTAGAAACCCTGCAGGTAGGGCTGCTGGTCGATGATGAAATCGAGATACCCGTCGTGCACCGCCTTCAGCGAGTTCGGCAGGAGATCGAATCCGCCGGCCTTGACGCCCTTCTTCGCGAGACCATAGAGCCGCATCGCCTCGCCGATGCTCTCGGTCGATCCGGCGTCCACCGCGAACAGTCCTTTGACGTTCTTATGGCCGAGATAGTAGGCCTTGATGGTCGACAGCTCCCCGTTCACCGTGGGACCGCTGGCGATCTCGTGATAGGTGATGCTGGCGCCTGATTTCTTGATCGCGTCCGCCGCACCGTTGATGCGCGGCTGAATGTTGAGCTGGCCGGGCGTGGCGATGAAGAGCGCGACCTCGCCCGAACCCACGAGCTTCACGATGCGCTCGCCCATCTGATACCCGGACAGATAGAGATCCTGGCCGATATACGCGAGCCGGCGGTTCGCGCTGCCACGCGGCGCGTCGGCGTTGTAGCTGAACACCGGAATGCCCGCATCGAGCGCGCGCGCGGTCGGTTTGTCGAACCCTTTGGGGTCGACGATCGCAACCGCGATCCCGTCCGCCCTGGCCGCGATCGCCGCGTTCATCGCGTTCACCATCTGGGCGACGTCGCTGATCTCCGAGCCGGTCCATTGATAGGTGCAGCCGAGCAGCGCGCAGGCATCCTGGATGCCGTACTGCGTGGGCACGAAGAAGGGATTGGTGGTGACGTGATTGACGAAGACGAAGCGCCACTTCGGGTGGGCGGGAAACGGCCCCGCATCCGCCGCCCGCGCCCGCGCGGCCATCCCGGTCAACACGGCCGCCGCGGAGGCCGCGCTCACGCCATGCATCATCGCCCGGCGCGGCAGCCGCTCGGCCACGCGACGGACCAGCTTCTCACTCGGTTTCTCTGTCATTGGCGTTCCTCCTGATTGGGATGGGGATGGTTTCTTCTTGCGCGCCGCCGCGGCGCAGGCCCGGCCGGCTCCCCGGACTGCGGCGCCGAGGGTCGTTCCGGGGCGGCCGGGCCGGCGAACAAGCCGTTTCCTTCAGTCACCGCGAGACGCCGGGTGAGCAGCGCGTCGTGGACGTCTTCGATGGCTGACCGCAACAGCTCCGACATCAGTGCGAACGCATCCTGCGGCTTGCGTTCGCGGATCGTCTCCCACACCCGGCGGTGCCTGCGCAGGGAATATTCGGGCGTGTGCGCCGACCCGCTCCAGCTCAGCTGGAAGGAGGCGTGCAAGGCCGACTCGATCAGCGCCCCGAAGGAGATCAAGAAGGCATTTCCGGTCGCCTCCAGGATCGTTTCGTGGAAACGGAGATCGGCCTCCAGAAGCTCCTCCGCCTTGCCCTGGAAGCGTACCATGTCCTCGCAGGCGACGCCGATGCGCGCGATCGTCGGTGCGTCCGCCCGCTGCGCGGCGAGCGCCGCTGCCCAGGGCTCGATGATCCGCCGGACCTCGAAGAGGTCGGTCACGAAACTGTCCGTCGGCGCGGCGGCGAGATGCCAGGCGAGGATGTCCGGGTCGAACATGTTCCACTCGGTCCGCGGGCGTACCACGGTGCCCACCTTCCGCTTGCTGGTGATCAGCCCCTTGCCGGCCAGCAAGCGGACTCCTTCGCGCAGCGCCGAACGCGAAACGGCAAGGCGCGCGCAGAGATCGGCCTCGGTCGGCAGGAACTTGCCAGGCACGGGGTCGCCGGCGGCGATGCGCTCGCCGAGGTCCCGGGCGATTCGCTGATGCAGGTTGCTGCGCGCCCGCATGCTGGGGGCCCGCATGCTGGACGATGAGGTGTCCATGAACTTCTCTCCGGCCGGACGGGAGGGGCCGACAGCATCACTTCCCAAATTGTCCTACAAATGCGGCTCCTGCGCAAATGCTTTCCGCCTGCTGCCCGTCCGGTCCCGCCGGTCACCGCAAAGCGGGCTCAGCCGAGCCCGTCGGGTTCATGAACCCGCGCCAGGGCAAGAGCGACCCGGAAGCTTGCCTCTTGTCAGACGTTTGTGCCGCGTTTCGCTCGCACGAAGCCGGGGGCAGCCACCACAGGCGCCCGAAATTCCCGGCACCCGGACCTGATTGGCGGGCCCCTGCCCGCTACGCACCATGGGCGATCAGGTCGCTCGCGGATGAATGTTGCTGTGTCGTGACCACCGGCGCGATCCTTATGACCACGTCGCAAGCAGCGCCGCATCGGAATGCATTCGTTCGCATACGGGAATGTCGGCCGGGCGACGATCTCCGGGCGCCATCGCGGCTCCGATCCGGCTTCCGGATTGCCGGCATCGGAGCGGCCTCCTCCCGTAAGCTGGAATGGGCAGGAAGTCCTATGACGTTTCCCCCGCGTTCAAACCGATCCGCCCTCGCCGTTTCCGGACTCTGGCCTTTCCGCAAAGGAGCCGGTACGCCTGACCCCTGGCACGACATTCCGGAGGCTTCCGATGGACCCGACCGCGCTCCCGTTCGACGCCGATGCGATGCTGCAAGGGCTGTTCGCCTGGGTCGGGTGCGAAAGCCCGACCTATGACGCCGCCGCGGTGAACCGGATGATGGACCTCGCCTCCCGCGCCGTGGCGGTCGCCGGCGGGCGGATCGAGCGGATTCCCGGCCGGATGGGGTTCGGCGATTGCGTCCGTGCGCGGTTTCCGCACCCGCAGCGCGACGAACCGGGCATCCTGGTGATGGGCCACCTGGACACGGTGCACCCGATCGGCACCCTCGCCGCGCTGCCGGTCCGGCGGGAGGGCGACCGCGCCTGGGGACCCGGCATCCTCGACATGAAGGGCGGCAACTACCTGGCGCTGGAGGCGATTTCGCAACTCGCCCGCGCCGGGATCGTGACCAACCTGCCGGTCACGCTGCTGTTCACCAGCGACGAGGAGGTGGGCAGCCCGTCCACCCGCGACCTGATCGAGGCGGAGGCGGCGCGCCACCGCTACGTGCTGATCCCCGAACCGGCGCGCCCGGACGGCAGCGCCTCGGGCGGGGTGGTGAGCGGGCGCTACGCCATCGCGCGCTTCGACCTGGAATCGACCGGGCGGCCGAGCCATGCCGGCGCGCGGCTGGCCGAAGGGCGTTCGGCGGTGCGCGAGATGGCGCGCCAGGTGCTGGCGATCGAGGAGATGACCACCGAAAGCTGCACCTTCAGCGTGAGCGTGGTGCGCGGCGGCGAATGGGTGAACTGCGTGCCGACCACCTGCACCGCGCAGGCGCTGTCCATGGCCAAGCGGCAGGAGGACCTGGACCGCGGGGTGGCGCGCATGCTGGGGCTCGCGGCTTCGTCCAACGAGGTATCGTTCCGGGTCAGCCGCGGCGTGACCCGGCCGGTGTGGGAAGCCGATGCGCGCGGCATGGCGCTGTACGAGCGGGCGCGGGCGACGGCGGCGCGGATGGGCATGGCGCTCGGCCACCAGAGCGCCGGCGGCGGGTCGGACGGGAACTTCACCGGGGCGATGGGGATCGCGACCCTGGACGGGCTCGGCGTGCTGGGCGCCGGCGCCCATACGCTGGACGAGCATATCGTGGTGGAGAGCCTGGCCACGCGCGGGCGGCTGTTCGCCGGGCTGCTCGCGGCGCTGGACTGAACGCGCCCGTACCGACGGGCACCGGGCGCTGCCCGCCCTGCCCCCGACGCAGCACGCCGCCGCGGCTTAGGCCGGACCGAAGACCGCGCTGGCGTTGTCGCGGAAGATCATGCGCTTCTGCGCCTCCGTCATCCGGATCGGCAGCGCATAGGCCGGATCGTCGAAATCCCAATGCGGGTAGTCGGTGGCGAACAGCACCCGGTCCCAGCCGATCCAGTCGATCGCTTCGGCCAGATGCTGGCGCGGCTCCGGCTCCTCCACCGGCTGTGTGGTGAACCATACGTTGCTGCGCATGTACTCGGAGGGCTTGCGCTGCAGCTGCGGCAATTCGGAGCGCAGCTTGGCCCAGTGGCGGTCGAGCCGCCAGGCGAAAGCGGCGGCCCAGGCGAACCCGCCCTCGATCAGCACGAGCTTGAGGCTCGGCCAGCGGTCGAACACGCCTTCCAGGATCATGCTGGCGAGCGCCGCCTGCTGCGCCTGGGCGTGGCCGACCATTTCCTCGATATAGTACGATCCCCAGCCGGCGGCGCTGATCGGCCAGCCGCCGTAGCCGAAGGCATGCACGCCGATCGGCAGCCCGGCCTCGGCGGCGGCGGCGTAGATCGGCCAGTAGCGGCGCTGGCCGAGCGGCTCGGCGGTGCGGGTGAGCAGCAGCACCTGGGCGAAGTTCCTGTCACCGGCGCGAAGCGCGATCTCCTGCGCCGCCGCCGGTCCGTCCTCATACGGCACCACAACCGAACCGCGCAGCCGCTTGTCCTTGGAGGTCCACTCCGCGATCTGCCACTCGTTGGTGGCGTGGGTGATCGCAGCCGAAAGATCGGGGTTCATCGCGCCCTGGCCGGAGGTGAGCGGGTTCAGCACGCCGAATCCGACGTTGTTCGGATCGAGGTGCTGGGCGGCCATGAATTCCAGGCTGCTGCCCGGCAGGTCCCCCGGCGGCCAGGCGTCCCGCCGCGAGGCCTGCGGCTGGGCCTTGGGGTAGGCGGGGCCCTTCTGCCAGGGCTGGCGATAGATCACGCCGTAGGTCTGCACATGCTCCTGCCACCGCTTGGAGAGATAGGGATACAGCGTGCGGCTGACGCCGCCGATCCCGGTGCCGGCGGGGCGCGGGTGGATGTCGCAATCGGCGATGGCGAGGCGGGTCCTGCTGGCCGGCGCCGGGCCAGGCTGCGGCTTGACGTCGACGGTCATGGCTGTTTCTCCCCCTTCAGCGACGTTCCGAGCCGCGGATAGGTCTGCAGCGGGTTGTCCACCATGATCTTCCGCGCCAGCGCCGGGTCCAGGCCGTCCGGCAGCGCTGCCGTGCCGTCGAACTGCCAGTGCGGATAGTCCGTGGAGAACAACAGCATCTCGTCCGATCCGAGATGATCCATCAGCAGTGAAACATGGGCCGGGTCGGGCGGCCCGTCAAACGGCTGCAAGGTCAGGCGCACGCGCTCCCGCACCAGGGTGGTGGGCGGATCAGCCACCCAGGGGATTTCGCTGCGCAGCCCTTTCCAGAACTTGGTCAGCCGCCAGAGATGCGCCGGCAGCCAGGAGACGCCGGATTCGAGCAGCACCACGGTCAGGGCGGGAAATTTCGCGAACACGCCTTCGGCCACCAGGGAGGTTAGGGCGGAGGCGAAGGCGGCGGCCTGGCTGACATAGTCTTCGGTGAAGCTGCTGGCCCAGCCGACCGGGGTGGTGGGATGGCGGTAGAGGCTGCCGGCATGGATGCCGACCGGGAGCCGATGGCGTTCGGCGGCGGCATAGATCGGCCAGTTCTGCCGCCGCCCGGCGGGCACTTCGCCGCCGACCAGCAGCAGCACCTGCACGAAGCGCGGGTCGGCGGCGCGGTGCTCGATCTCCTCCACCGCCAGCTCGGCGTTGGTCATCGGCACGACGATGGAGGCGCGGAAGGCCGGGTTGCGGTCGAGGAATTCCGCCGCGACCCAGTCGTTGACGGCGCGGCAGAAGACGCTCGCCAGGTCGTCGCTGAACAGGACCGGGGCGCCGTAGAGGCAGTTCAGGATGGCGGTGCCGGTGCCGAACGGGGCCAGCGCCTCGGCGGCCAGCCGCTCCGCCGTGGTCGCGGCCTGGCCGCGGTCGCCGCGCCAGTCGGCGCGCACGGTGAGCGGGGCGTTGGCCGGATAGGCGATCGAATTCAGTTCATCGAGGCCGCGGCGGCTGACGGTTTCGCGCCAGACCGGGCCGAGATGCGGCAACAGCGCCGACAGGGAGGGAACGGTCGGATGCAGGTCGCAATCGATCGGAGCGGTCATGGCGCGTCGGGTCCCGGCACGGTGCGGACCCTCCCCCGTCGCATGGCCCCGACAGGCCGGCAAGAGGGGCGTCAGGCCCCGCCCTGCCAGCCCGGTCCGATCACGCGGCCGCTACTTGTCGCCCTCGGCGGCGCAGGTGGCCAGGAAGGCTTCGTCCGCCGGATAGGTCTTGACGATGGTGAACACGTCGCGGTCCGACGCGGCGACGGTGTAGCGGCTGTCCAGGATCACCATCGGCTGCACCGATTGATGATCGCATTTGCGATAATATTGCTCGCCCTTGTAAATGTCGTACTTCATCGCCAGCATCTCGGCCGCGACCTTGCCGGGTTCGACGCTGCCGGCCTTCTTCGCGGCGGTCAGCATGGCCATCGGGCCGGCGAAACCCAGCGCGCCGTACGCCGTCGGCACCCGCCCTTCGTTCACTTCGCGGAACCGGCGATTGAAGACGTTGGCGCTGGGGACAGTATCTTCCAAGCGCCAGTAATAGGAGGCGCAGCCGATCACCCCTTCATAGGCTTCCGACCCGGCGGCCAGCCGCGCCGTCATGGAGATGACCGGCACCGCGAGCTTCGCCGTCTTTTTCAGACCGGCCCAGGCGGCCTGCTGGATCGCGTATTGCTGGTCGGGACCATAATTGCAGAAGAACACCAGGGTCGGCTTGGAGGCGGCGATCTTCTGCAGGAAGGGCGTGAAGTCGGAGGTTCCGAGGGGATGATAGACCTCCGCAACCGTCTTCACGCCGGACTTCTGGCCCACATGCTTCAGCCCGGCCACGAGGTCGCGGCCAACCGAGTAGTTCACCGCCAGGTAGGCGACCCGGTCACCATACTGGGGAAACGCGTATTCCCCCAGCGCGTGGCTCGACATGTGCGAGGTCGGGCCTTCGTGGAAGGTGGTCGCCCCCAGCGCCGGGTGGGCAACGATCTCGTCCGACTGCGAGATCGCGTTGAAGATGACGCCGTGCTTCTTGGCAACGTCGTTGATGGCGGACTGGACGCCGGGCGACAGCCCGCCGCTGATGAAATCGATCCCGTCCTTGATCAGCGACAGGGTCCCGGCGGTCGCGACGTGCGGTTCCATGCGGAAATCCCGCACCACCAGCTCCGCCTGCCGCCCATCGACCCCGCCCTGATCGTTGAACATCGCGATCGCGGTGCGGGCGCCGCGCACCATCTCCACCGCTTCGTCCGCATAGGGGCTGCTGAGCGGCACCGGGAAGCCGACGCGGATGGGGGAAGCGGCCCGGGCGTGGACGAAGGGCAGCGGCAACGAGGCGACCGCGAGGCCGCCGGCGAGCGCCTGGCGACGCGACAGACGGGCGAGGCGGTGAGCGGTGCCGGTCATGTGGAAATCCTCCTTGGCCGCTAGGGCTTTCCCAAGCAGCATCAAGGATAGACCCATTTCGCCCAATCAGGCAACGGACCTATTCCGGTGCGGCGCATGAGGGTGTAGGATAGCTTCATCCAAGAGGAGGACCGGGCATGTCCTGTTTCCGTTTTCCCGTCGTGCTGGCGGCCGTTGCAATGGCGTTGATCGGCGCGGCCGGAGGCGTGGGCGCTGCGCACGCCGCGGACGCCGCCGCGGGCAAGCAGGTGTTCCACTCGCAATGTGCCATCTGCCATTCGGACAAGGCGGGGGTGAACAAGATCGGTCCGTCGTTGTTCGGCGTGGTCGGCCGCCACACCGGGTCCGAGAAGGGGTACGACTATTCGGTTGCCAACAAGAACGCCAACCTGGTCTGGACGCCGGACGTGCTGGATAAATATCTGGCCAATCCGCAAAAAGTGGTACCCGGCACCAAGATGCCGTATGGCGGCCTCCACAACGCGACCAAGCGGCAGAACCTGATCGGCTTCCTGGAGACGCTCAAATAGCCACACTGTCGCCTGCACGCACCACTTGTTGATCTGGATCAAGGACGGACGATCGAGCCGGAGAGAGGTTGCCGCGGCGTCATTAGATGGAGATGGGCATGCAATCCGTTGAGTATCGTACCGCAGGTGCCCTGGCACTGAGTTTGGGAGGGTTCGTCGTTGCTGCGTCGATGCTGCTGTCGCAGCAGCATCAGGCAAGCGCGGTGCCGGCCTTCGCCGCCCAGACCGGTCAACCTTGTACCGCCTGCCATATCGGCGGCTTCGGGCCGCAGCTGACCCCGTTCGGGCGGGCGTTCAAGATAAATGGGTACACCCAGGGCGGCGGGTCCGGCTGGGAGGCGCATTTCCCGCTGTCGGCGATGGTGGAAACATCGTTCAACCACACGGCGCAGGACCAGAACCCGCCGCCGCATACATTCGGGTCGAACAACAATTTTGCCAACGACCAGGACAGCGTCTTCATCGCCGGCCGGGTGACCGACCATACCGGCGGCTTCATCCAGCTGACCTACAACAACGTCGACAACCGCACCGCGGGCACCAACGGCCTGTCCGTCGACAACACCGACCTGCGCCCCTACACCACCACGGTGCAGGCGTTCGGCAACGATCTGACGCTTGGACTCAGCGTCAACAACAATCCGTCGGTGCAGGATCCGTACAACAGCACCCCGGCCTGGGGCTATCCCTACATCGCCTCCGCCTTCGCCAACGGCCCTGCCGCAAGCACGCTGCTCGGCGGCGGCAGCCTGGCTGGCAACACCATCGGCGTGACCGCCTACGCCTGGTACAACGAGCATCTCTACCTGGAAGCGGGCGGCTATGGCGGCATGAGCACCTGGCTCGTCAACCGCTTCGGCGTCGGCCCGACGCCGCTGAACAACCGCGGGCTGATGCCCTATATCCGCGCCGCCTATGAATGGGACTGGGGCAACAACGCCGCCTGGGCCGGCGCCACGTTCATGCACGCCGCGATCGATCCGGGATTCAGCACCGGCAGCGACAAGTACAGCGACTACGCCATCGACGGCGGCTACGAGTTCCTGGGCACCGGCAAGCACATCTTCACCCTGCAAGGCCAGTTCATCCACGAAACCCAGAACCTCACCGCCAGCACCGCCAACTACAACGCGACCAACGGCACCAATCTCAGTTCCACCTATGGGCTGAATACGATCAACCTGGCCGGGTCCTACTGGTATGAAAACACCTATGGCCTGACCCTCGGCTGGCAGCATGGCTGGGGCGACACCAACGCGGTGGTGTACGGCCCGCTGAGCAGCGGCGCCAGCGCCAACAGCAGCCCGGACTACAACGGCTTCTCGGTGGAAGCCGACTGGGTGCCGTTCGGCAAGGACAAATCGCCGCTGCGCCCCTGGGCCAACCTGAAGCTGGGCGTGCTCTACACCTTCTATACCGAAATGAACGGCGCCAACAGCAACTACGACGGCAACGGCACCAACGCCTCCGACAACAACTCCGTCTATCTGTTCGCCTGGCTCGCCTTCTGAGCAGCGCACAGACGATCACGACGACGGCCGACAACGAAGAGGCCGGGGCATCCGCCCCGGCCTTTTCCATTTCCGCCTGGAAGGAAAGCTCTACCGGCCCAGAAACCGCGGCGCCCGCTTCTCCATGAAGGCCTGCCGCCCCTCCTTGTAGTCGGCGCTGTCGAAGCACGCCGCCGCAGCCCGGCCGACCGCCGCCATGTCGCGATCCGCCGGGTCCTTCATCACCTCGTTGATCGTCAGCTTCGATGCCGCGATCGACAGCGGCGCGTTCCCGGCGATCGTCCGCGCGATTCCCTGCACGGTCGCGTCCAGGTCCGCATCGGCCACCGCCTGGTTGATCAGCCCGATTCGCTCGGCTTCCTGCGCGCCGATCCGGGTTCCGGTGTAGAGGATCATCCGCGCATGCGCCGGCCCCACCAGCTGCACGAGCTTGCGCAGGCCGTCGAACGCATACGCAATGCTGAGCCGCGCAGCCGGAATGCCGAACTGGCTGCTCTCGGCGGCGATTCGCAGATCCGTCTGCATCGCGATCGCCAGCCCGCCGCCCAGGCAGAATCCGCGGATGCGGGCGATCGTCGGCTTGGAAAAATTCGCCAGCTTGGCCCGCCCGGCGCTGGTCAGCCGGTCGTATTCCACCTGCGCATCCGCATTCGCCCGATTCTTTTCGAACTGGCTGATATCGGCGCCGGACACGAACGCCTTGTCGCCCGCGCCGGTCAGCACCACGACCCGCACCGCGTCATCGGCGGCGAAGGCGTCCAGGATCTGCTCCAGCCCCTGCCACATCTCGATCGACATGGCGTTGCGCTTTTCCGGCTGGTTGAACGTCACCAGCCCGACCCCGCCCTCGGCCGAGGCCAGCATCTTGCCGCCCGCGTAGTCCCGCGTCGCCGCACCTATCATGTCCATGTCAGATCACTCCCTTGCTGCGGAGCGCCGCGAGTTCGGCCTCCGTATACCCGACCGAGCGCAGCACCTCATCAGTGCTGGATCCCGCTTCCGGCGTCGGCCGGCGGATGTCCTTGGAAAAGCCGGAGATGTTCAGCGCCGAGGCGACCACCGGCTGGTCGCCGACGACCGGACTTTTCATCATGCGAGCCATGCGGAGATGTTGCACCTGCGGATCGGCGAACACCTGGTCGATGGAATAGATCGGCCCGCAGGGAATCCCGTTCGACTCGAACAATTCGATCCAGTGCTGCGCCGGCTCCGTGCGCGTGACCTCGGCGATCGCCGCGTTGATGCTGGCGCGGTCGGCGCTGCGGCCCTTCTGGGTCTTCCATTCGTCCTTGGCTTTCCACTCCGGCTTGCCGATGGTGTCGCAAAAACGTTCCCACAGCCGCGCCGAGGAGGCGGCGATATTGATGTTTCCGTCGGCGGTCGGGAACACCCCGGTCGGGATGCCCGTCGGGTGGTCGTTGCCGGCCTGTCGCGCCACCTCGCCCGCCATCAGCCAGCGCGCGGCCTGGAAATCGAGCATGAAGATCTGCGCTTCCAGGAGGCTCGTCTGCACCCAGCGGCCGACGCCGGTGCGGGTGCGGTCGAACAGCGCCATCATGATCCCCATCGCCAGCAGGTTGCCGGCGGTGAGGTCGTCGATCGGGATACCGACCCGCATCGGCCCCCGCCCCGGCTCACCGGTGATCGACATCAGCCCGCCCATGCCCTGGGCGATCTGGTCGACGCCGGCACGGCGCCCGTACGGCCCGTCCTGGCCGAAGCCGCTGATCGAGCCGTAGACGATCCCGGGATTCACCGCCCGCACGTCGTCATAGGCGACGTTCAGCCGATGCTTCACCTGCGCGCGCATGTTCTCGATCACCACGTCCGCCTTGGCGGCGAGGCGCATGAAGGCCGCGTGCCCGGCCGGGTCCTTCAGATTGAGCTGAATGGCGCGCTTGTTGCGGTGCAGGTTCTGGAAGTCGAAGCCGTGGCGGTTGCCGGCGATATCCTCCCCCCCGGTCGGCGGGGGTTCGATGCGGATCACGTCCGCGCCCCAGTCGGCGAGATGGCGGACGGCGGTGGGGCCGGCGCGGGCAAGCGTCAGGTCGAGCACGACGATGCCGGACAGCGGCAGGTGATCGGAATCTGCACGCGGCGTCTGCGCCGCCGGGGCGTCGTTCGGCATGAGCGGATCCTCCTTGGAATTCGGGCGGATACTCGGCCGGCGGCCGCCGCGGCTCAAGGGGGCGGCCGTCCGGCGCGCCGGCGCCGACGGATCGCAGGTTGGCCGGAGGCTCGCTAGCCGGCAGGGATGTTGTCGATCAGCCGGACCGCGCCCAGCCGCGCCGCCGCGATCAGCCGTGCGCCCTCGCTCGGCCGGCCCGGGGCGATCGCGTCGATCGCGCGCAAGGACGGCCCATCGACCAGGGCGAGGTAGTCGACCGCGAATCCCTCGCCCGCCAGCGCCGCCCG
>JAGWSV010000174.1 GCA_028869315.1 Rhodospirillales bacterium | reverse complement strand
GCCCTCGTACAGCGCGTTGGCGCGGAACATCGGGAAGACGAAGTCGCGCACAAAGGGTTCGCGCAGGTCGTCGATGAAGATTTCCTTCACCCCGGCCTGTTCGGCCTTTCGGCGGGCGGGTTCCAACTCCTCGCCCTGGCCGAGATCGGCGGTGAAGGTGACGACCTCGCAGCCATAGGTCACCTGCAGCCAGCGCAGGATGACGCTGGTATCGAGACCGCCCGAATAGGCGAGCACCACTTTCTTCACGTTCTTGCTGGCCATGCCGAAATCCTTTCGCCGCTGCGGCGCGGGAGTAGCGCCCGGCGGGGCGGGGGTGCAAGGGCGGGGCAAGCGCTTCCTCTCGCCCAGCCGCCTAAACCCGAGGAGGAGCGGGCACCGGCGGGTGGTATTGCGGCGCTTCGGCGCGGTCGAACATGCCGTAATCGCGCAGGATGGCGACAACCCGGCAGCGGCAGCCGGCGGGACACGGGGCCGCGCCGGCCGCTGCGACGTCGCGCCAGAAGCTCAGCAGCAGGCCCTGGCCCGGGTTCGGGATGCTGTCGAAGCGGTCCCAGTCCACCGCGCCGTGCGGCGGCGGAGCGGCGTCCAGCGCGGCGTCCGGCCCTTCGGCCAGCAGCGCCGCCTTGGCTGCGCCGATGGCGGTCAGGTCGCAACGCGCTGGCGTGGCGGCGTCCACGCTCTCGCCCACGCGCAGCCGGTAGTCCTGGAACACCGTGGCGCGCCCGTCGGCCTGCACCGCGTGGTGGGCGCCGTGCGCGCGCCAGCGGACCAGCGCTTTTTCGTCGTGCCAGGCGGAGAGCGAGACGAGCCAGCCGTCCCGCTTGCGGCTGCGGAAGCGTTCGTTGTGGAGGAACCCGTCGATCCGTTCCAGCTCGGGCTTCAGTGCCGCCGCATGGGACAGGTAGGCGTCCCAGCTCGCCGCTTTCGGCTGCACTTCGAAGATGACGACGAACATGATTCCCTCCCTCCGCTCAGGCGGCACCGCCCAGGAAAGCCGTGGTCGCGCGATAGAGTGCCGCTCGCCCGGACTCCAGATGCATCAGATGCGTGGCGCGCGGGATCACCACGTCCCGGCATTCTGCCGCGCCGGTGAAGGCCGCGCGCAGCCAGGCGGCGTCGGCGTCCGTGCACATGCTGTCCCAAGCGCCGCGGATGATCGCGACCGGTGCCCGCACGAAGCTGGGATCGTAGGCGAAAATCCCGGCCCAGGCATCGAAGATATCCTGGAATGCACCGCAGGGGGTTTTGACCGCCGGCGGTGTGCGGCTGCGGCTGGCGGGGTCCCCGTCGAGGTAGCGCTCCGCCCAGTCCGCGAAATGTGCGGCGGACAGGACGGGCGGCATTCCGGCCGGTACGTCGGCGGTGAAGCGCTCCCACTGGTCCTGAACCGTGACGAGCCGCCAGGCCGGCAGTCGCACGGGCTCGCCCTGGCGGTCCCGCCGGGCGATGGGGCCGAACAGGACGATGCGGTCCACGAGGTCCGGGCATGTCCCGGCGAAGTGCCCGGCCACCATGCTGCCCCAGGAATGGGCGATCAGCGATATGCGCTCGATGCCATGATGCGCCATGATGAACCTGATCGCGCGCTCCAGTTGCCGGCTGGCGGCCTGGGTGCGCCCCAAAGGCGGGTGCAGCTCGGCCGGCTCCGCCATTTCGGGCCAGGGGTCGGACTGGCCGCCGAAGCCATGGAAATCGACGCCCCAGACATGGAACCCGGCGGCGCAGAGCTGATCCCGCCAGGACCGGCCATCGAAGCGGTGGGCGATGGAGAGGGCGGAAGGAAACGTGCCGCCATGGACATAAAGCACCGCGCGGCCGCTCGGCGCCGCCCCTGCGGGCCCGGGCGGGGCCAGGTGGCGGAGGAACAGGCGGAGCCCGGCAACCGGGCTGGGGATGAGATGATGCGTCTCGCGCGGGTCAAGGCGCGCGGCGGCGGGCGTGCCTTCGGTCTGGGGCAGCATGGCCGTGCTCCGTCTGCGGGTGATCGATGTCCGCAAGCTGGACCGTGCCCGGCGGCGTGTCGCGCGGGATCGCTTCGGCCCGGACCGAACTCTCCGTGGAGCCGGCGCAGAGGCTTGCGGTCACCCCTTGCCGCGGCCGCGCAACGGTGGGGTAATCCTGGCCGAGCAACCGGAGGAACGCCGATGACCACCTTCGCCTGGGAACACATCCACCTGCGCAGCCCCGATCCGGCGGCGACCGCCGCGTGGTACGAGAAGATGCTGGGGGCGGAGATCATCCGCACGCCGCAGCCCGACGGCGCCACCCGCATCGACCTCATCCTCGGCGGCACGCAGAAAGTGTTCATCGCTCCGGCGAACCCGGCGCTGCGCACAGCCTCGCCGCCGGACGCTCCTTATTTCGGTCTCGAACATATCGGCCTGAAGGTGGGCGATATCGATGCCGCTGTGGCGGAGCTCAAAGCCAAGGGCGTGCCCTTTACGCTGGAGCCGACCACGGTGCGCCCCGGCGTTCGGATCGCCTTCCTGCGCGCGCCGGAGAACGTCTCGATCGAGCTGATCCAGCGCGGGTAGCCGCGGCAGGCCGCTCAGCCCATGGCCGGCCCGGGGAGCTCGGCCAGCGGCTGGGTGCCGGGCGTGATCAGCACTGGCGTTCCCGCCGGCACGGCGCGGTAGAGCGCGATCACCGCCCGCGGCGCCATCTGCACGCAGCCCTGCGATGCAGGACGGCCCAGCATGCCGAGATCGGCGGTGCCATGGATGTAGATATGGCGACGGAACGTATCGTCATCCCCGCCCTCGTTCCAGCCGGGCTGCAGTCCCGACAGCCACAGGATGCGGGTGGTGATCCAGCGGCTCGCGGCGGGGTCGTCGGCGACCCGCACCGGGGCGACGAAGCGCCCGGTCGGCACCTGGTCGCGCAGCACCTCGTCCGGCGGCAGACCGGCGCCAATCTTGCGCGCGACGCGAAAGACCCCGATCGGCGTGCCGTCGCTGTTCGCCACCTGATCGGCTCCGCGAAGCGCGGTGGATACCGGCCAAGCGTGCACGATCCGGCCGTGGTGGAGCAGGGTGAGCGTTTCGGTCCGGATGTCGACCACGATCAGGTCGGCATCCTCCGGGCCGGGGAAGCGCCGGCAGACCTCGCGCCACACCGCCCGTAAGCTGCGATCGCGGCGAAGCCGGCGGCGGCGCGCCCGGGGTGACCAGGGCAGGTCCGGGCTTCGCCGAGGGGCCGGAGGTTCCAGCAACGCGAGGCGGGTCGGGGTGGCCGATCGGGTCTGACCTTCCGACACGGTCGCTGCATGCGGCGCGACGCTGGGCGCCAGCAGGAGGATCAGTGCAGCCATGGCGAGGCCGAGAAGTCCGGCGCCGAAGACCAGGCCAAGCAGTCGCATGAACGTCTCTTGCGATGATCGCGCGCTGCTGGCCAGCGCACGCCGGCGATCAGATTGCAAATGAAAGTCGGGCGTCAAGTGAAAGAACGGAAAGCCAAATTGCTGCCGTGTTGCGCTGCGATCAATCGCTCAGCCCGGCCCGGAAAGCGTCGGTGATACGGCGAACGGCGCCGGCGGCGTCGACCAGGAGCACGTCGAACCGCAGGCCGGCCGCACCCCAGCCGGGATGCTCGGCCAATACCTGCTCGGCGGCCGCCAGCAGGCGCTGGCGTTGGCGGGGCGACAGGGCGGCGGCGGCGTCGGCCAGGCGCGGGCGGGCCTTGACTTCGATCACCGCGAGCAGCCCGTCCTTTTCTGCCAACAGGTCGATCTCGCCGGCTTCGGTGCGCAGGCGCCGCGCCAGGACCGTCCAGCCTTCGCGTTCCAAGGCTGCCGCGGCGGCCGCTTCGGCGGCGAGGCCGCTGGCATGGGCATGTTTTCCGCGCTGCGTCCGCCTGCCGCTCATCCCCGTGCGCGGCTCACCGCCGCGCGGCGATTTCAGCGGCGAGCCGCAGCGCGGCGACCAGGCTCGTGGGATCGGCGATGCCCTGCCCGGCGATGTCGTAGGCGGTGCCGTGATCGGGTGAGGTGCGTACGATCGGCAGGCCGAGGGTGACGTTCACCCCCTGGGCCATATCGAGGGTCTTGAGTGGGATCAGCCCCTGGTCGTGGTACATGCAGATCGCCACGTCGTAGCGGGCGCGGGCGGCGGCGGTGAACATGGTGTCCGGCGGCCAGGGGCCGGAGACGTCCTCGCCCTCGGCACGCAGCGCGGCGATCGCCGGTTCGATCAGGCGGGTTTCCTCGTCGCCCAGTGCGCCGCCTTCGCCGGCATGGGGGTTGAGGCCCGCGACCGCCAGCCGGGGCCTCGGCATGCCGAAATCCCGGCGTAGCGCCGCGGCGGCGGTGCGCGCGGCGGCCAGGATGCGCGCGGTGGTCAGGCTGGCGATCGCGTCGCGCAGGCCGGCATGCACGGTGACCGGAACCACGCGCAGCTCAGGGCTCGCCAGCATCATCTCCTGCCGCCCGTCGGTGCCGGTGAGGGCGGCGAGGAACTCGGTGTGGCCCGGATAGGCGAAGCCGGCTTGGTAGAGCGCCGCCTTGTTGATCGGATTGGTCACCACCGCGCTGACCGCGCCGGCCATCGCCAGCCGCGCGGCCTGTTCGATCGAGGCGATCACCGCCTTCGCGTTGGCGGGTTCGGGGCGGCCGGGCCGGGCCGGCACGGCAAGGCGAACCGCCAGCACCGGCAGCGCGCTGGCAAATCCGCTGACGTCCGGGGTGGCGACCTCGTCGATCGGTATGTCGAGGTGAAGCGCCGCGGCCAGCGCCCGCAGCCGGTCGGGATCGTCCAGCACCACGAATGCCGGCCCGCCGGCCTTGAGCGCGAGCCAGGCCCGCACCGTCAGCTCCCCGCCGATGCCGGCGGGATCGCCCATGGTCAGGGCGAGCGGGCGCATCGCGGCCTCAGACGTGCAGCGCGCGGCCGTCGACCGCGAGCGCTGCCTCCTTCACCGCTTCGGAGAGGGTCGGATGGGCGTGGCAGATCCGTGCCACGTCCTCCGCCGAGGCGCCGAATTCCATCGCGGTGGCCAACTCGGCGATGAGGGTGCCGGCATCAGGCCCGATGATATGCGCGCCCAGCAGCCGGTCGGTGGTCTTGTCGGCAAGCAGCTTCACGAACCCGTCCGTATCGCCCATCGCCCGCGCGCGGCCGTTGGCGGTGAACGGGAACTTGCCGACATTGTAGGCGATGCCGGCGGCTTTCAGCTCGGTCTCGGTCTGGCCGACGGAGGCCACTTCGGGCCATGTATAGACGATGCCCGGAATGACCCCGTAGTTCACGTGCCCGGCCTGGCCAGCGAGGCGTTCGGCCAGCGCCACGCCCTCGTCTTCTGCCTTGTGGGCCAGCATCGGCCCGGCGATCACGTCGCCGATCGCGTAGATGCCGGGCACGTTGGTGGCGTAGTGGGCACCGGTTTTCACCCGGCCGCGCTCGTCGCGCGCCACGCCCACCGCATCAAGCCCGAGTCCGTCGGTGAAGGCGCGCCGGCCGACCGCGACCAGCACGACATCTGCGGCGATCCGCTCGGCCGCGCCGCCTTTCGCCGGCTCCACGGTAAGGGTGACGCCGTCATCGGTCGCCGCCGCGGCGGTGACCTTGGTGCCGAGGCGGAATTTCAGCCCCTGTTTGGCAAGCACGCGCTGGAACGCCGTCGCGACCTCGGCGTCCATTGTCGGAACGATGCGGTCGAGGAACTCGACCACGGTGACCTCGGCGCCCAGGCGGCGCCAGACCGAGCCCAGCTCGAGCCCGATATAGCCGCCGCCGATCACGACCAGGTGTTTCGGCACCTCCGAGAGTTCGAGCCCGCCGGTGGAGGTGACGATGCGCGTCTCGTCGACCGGCACGCCGGGCAGCGGCATCGATTCGCTGCCGGTGGCGATGACGATGCTGGTCGCCTCGTACTCGGTGCCCGCGACCGCCACCTTGCCGGGCGCGGTGATCTGCGCTTCGCCCTTGAGCCAGGTGACCTTGTTCTTGCGGAACAGGAACTCGACGCCCTTCACGTTGGCCGACACCACCTCGCCCTTGCGCGCCAGCATGCGCGCGAGGTCGAGCCCGACCGACCCGGCGGTGATGCCGTGCGCGGCGAAGTCGTGCGTCAGCGCCGCATAGTTCTCCGATGATTGCAGCAGCGCCTTGGAGGGGATGCAGCCGACATTGAGGCAGGTACCGCCCAGGGTCGCGCGCTTTTCCGCGCAGGCGACCTTGAGACCGAGCTGAGCGGCGCGCAATGCGCACACATAGCCGCCAGGGCCGGCGCCGATGACGAGAACGTCGAACCGATCAGCCATCTCAGAGATCCAGCAGCATGCGACGGGGATCCTCGATCTGTTCCTTGACCCGCACCAGGAACGACACCGCCTCGCGCCCGTCGACGATGCGGTGATCGTACGACAGCGCCAGGTACATCATTGGGCGGATCTCGACCTTGCCGCCGATCGCCATCGGCCGGTCCTGGATCTTGTGCATCCCGAGGATCGCCGATTGCGGCGGGTTGAGGATCGGCGTCGACATCAGCGAGCCGTACACGCCGCCGTTGGTGATGCTGAACGTGCCGCCGGTAAGCTCTTCCAGCTTCAGCGCGCCGTCCCGCGCGCGCTTGCCGAAATCGGCCACCGCACGCTCGATCCCGGCGAGGTTCATGGCGTCGGCGTCGCGAATCACCGGCACGACGAGCCCGGTGGCGCCGCCGACGGCGATGCCCATGTGCACGAAGTGCTTGTAGATGATGTCGTCGCCGTCGATCTCGGCGTTCACCGCAGGGAATTCCTGCAGCGCGACGATGCAGGCCCGCACGAAGAAGCTCATGAAGCCGAGCCGCACGCCGCCGTGCTTCTTCTCGAACGCGTCGCGATACTGGGAGCGGAGTGCCATCACCGCGGACATGTCCACCTCGTTGAAGGTGGTCAGCATCGCCGCGGTGTTCTGCGCTTCCTTGAGCCGGGCGGCGATGGTGCGCCGCAGCCGGGTCATGCGGACCCGCTCCTCCCGCGCTTCCGGCGCGCGGGCGGGCTTCGCCCCCGGCGGAGGCGCGCCGGGAACGGCGACCGGGGCCGGGCGGTTCAGGAAGGCCAGCACGTCGCCCTTGGTGATCCGGCCGTCCTTGCCGGTCCCCTCGCCGAGCGCGGCGCCCGCGATCGCGTGCTCCTCCATCAGCTTCGCGGCGGCCGGCAGCGGCGCATGGGCTTCCGTCGCTGCCGAGGCGGCCCCAGGGGGGGCGGCAGGGGCCGCGCCAGGGGCGGGAGCCGCAACCGGCGCGGCGGCGGCCGGCGGGGTGGCTGGGCGCGAGACCGGGCCGAGCGGTCGGGGCGGGGGGTTCACCCCGGGCGGCGGATTGGCCGCCGGGCGGCCGGCATCGGCGGCGCCGGCTTCCAGCAGGCCAAGCAGCGCGCCGACCTCCACTTCCGCCCCCTGATCGGCGCTGATCGCTGCCAGCACCCCGGCCGCCGGGGCGTTCACCTCGACCGTGACCTTGTCGGTCTCAAGCTCCACCAGCGGCTCGTCCGCGGCCACCGCCTCGCCGGCGGATTTCAGCCACCGCGCTACCGTGGCCGAGGTCACGCTTTCGCCCAGGGCGGGCACTTTGATTTCGGTCGCCATCAGGTCGTCTCTCCGTTGCCGGCCCAGGAATTCAAGGGAAGCACCAAATGTCGGGGGAGCACTTACAGGCCGAGCGCGTTGCCGACCAGCGCCGATTGCTCGGCCGCGTGCGTGCGCGCGAGACCGGTCGCCGGGCTCGCCGCCTCGGTCCGGCCGACATAGAGCGGCCGGCGGGCCTTGTTGCCTTCGATGCCGCGCAGAACCTTTTCGATCCGCCGATCGACGAAGGTCCACGCGCCCATGTTTTCCGGCTCCTCCTGGCACCACACCACGTCGGCGTTGGGGTAGGGCGCCAGGGCGCGGCCGAGCGTGCGCTCGGGGAACGGATAGATCTGTTCCAGGCGCAGGATCGCCACGTCGTTCACCTTGCGCTCCCGCCGTTGCGCCAGCAGGTCGTAGTAGACCTTGCCGGTGCAGATCACGACGCGACGCACCCGCTCGGGCGGGGCGATGTCGTCGATTTCCGGAATGACGAAGCGGAAGCTGCTGCCGCTTGCCATGTCCTCCAGGGGTGAGACCGCGAGCTTGTGGCGCAGCAGCGATTTCGGCGTGAAGATCACCAGCGGCTTGCGGAAGTTCCGGTGCATCTGCCGGCGCAGCGCGTGGAAGTAGCTGGCCGGCGTGGTCAGGTTGCAGACGATCATGTTGCGCTCGGCGCAGAGCTGCAGGTAGCGCTCGATCCGAGCGGAGGAGT
>JAGWSV010000173.1 GCA_028869315.1 Rhodospirillales bacterium | reverse complement strand
TGGCGTTCGGCCCGGTTCCGCCGGCGTTGTCGCCGCTCGCCAGGCGCGGCGCCGAGGCGGTCCGGCGTGGCCGGCTGGTTCATGCCTTGCTTCAGCACCTGCCGGCGCTTCCGGCTGGCGCACGCGCCGCCGCGTCCCGGTCCTGGCTCGCCCGGCCCGGCCATGGTCTCGCCGCGCCGGAGGCGGAGGCGCTCGCCGCCGAGGTGATGGCGATCCTTGAGCATCCGGACATGGCGCCGTTGTTCGGGCCCGATAGCCGGGCCGAGGTGCCGCTCTCCGGCGTGGTGGATGGGCTCGTGGTCGGCGGCCTGGTGGATCGGCTCGCGGTGCTTCCGGGGGAGGTGCTGGTGGTTGACTACAAGACCAACCGCCGCCCCCCCGCGGACCCGGCGCGCGCGCCGGTGGCCTATCTGCGGCAGATGGCGGCGTATGCGGGCGTGCTGCGCCAGGCGTTCCCCGGGCGGGCGGTGCGGGCCTTCCTGGTCTGGACCGAGCAGGGGGCGGTGATGGAACTGCCGGGCGCCTTGCTGTCCGCCCACGCGCCGCGCGCGCAGGTCCGCGACGATGCGGCCCTCCCTGCGTGAACCGGGCGACCAGGCGAACCTGGGCGGCGAGGTCGACCGCTCTGCCGGCCTTGGGCGAACCCGACCGACGACACCGATCGACCCACGCGGCCGCCTGAAGCCCCAGGCTTGGCGTCCGGCGGAAGGCGCACCCGTCAGGCGGCGTCTTCGCGCCGATCGCGCACCTTCACATAGGCAAGCTGGACATGCTCCTCGCAATACGGCTTGCCGGGCACCGACACCGAATCGCAGAAGTGGAATCCCTTCGTGCCCGGCTCGCCCAGCGGCCAGCAGCAGGTGACGATCCGGCCGTAGCTCCGGGTCGTCGGCGCGGCCTGCAGCCGCGGTTGCGGCGCCGGGGCCACCGGCCGCGGAGCCGCTGCGACGGCCGGCGCAGCGGTGGGTGGGGCCGGCACAAGGCCTAAGGTCGAGGCACGCGGCGCCTGGGTCTGGGCGACGGAGACCCCGGGTGCCGCTGCGCGCGGAACCGGGAATGCGATGGGTTCCGGTGTCGCGCTGCCCAGCGGCGGAAGGGTCGGCCCTTCGGGCCGCGGCGCCTCCGCCGGGCGGCGGTTGCGCCGGCGCGGCGTTTCGCTGCCGGTCGTGTCCCATCGGATGGGGGACGGTCGGGCGGTCAGATCCAGCCGATGCGCCTTGCCCACCACGGCATTCTTGGATGCCCCCAGCCGGCGGCCGATCTCGGCGGTCGACACACCTTCCGCCCAGAAATCCCGCAGGCGTTGGATCGCTTCGTCTGTCCACTCCATTTTGTGGCCCCCCGGTATCGCCTACGCAGAATGTAGTAGACGCAGGGTCTGCGGACCGCAAGCACGCAATCCGGGGGGACCACAAAAACTTGTGGAAAACCCGGGCTAGAACAACAAGCCCTTGCGGAGCATGCCGTGCACGCCTTTCTCCCGGTTGACCGTCTGGGTGACGTGGAAGTCCACCGCCAGCGAGCAGAACTGATACGCCTGCTGGCGGGAGAGGTTGGTGCGGGCGGTGATGAAGGCGATCATTTCCCGCAGCGCGGTTTTCATCGCCACGTCGAGATCCTCGTGCATGCCCATGGTGATGAAATGGGTCGCGGTCTCGGCCCGCGGATAGCGCAGCAGCGGGTCGCGGGCGCCGCCGCCCTTGTGCAGGGTCAGGGTGAAGGTGCCGGTCAGGCAGGTCTCCAGCGCGTTGATGCACACTTCGCCGTCGCCCTGGACCCCGTGGCCGTCACCGGCGGAGAAATTCGCGCCGGCAACGAAGACCGGCAGGAACAGGCTGGCGCCGGCCCCGAGTTCCTTGTTGTCGAGGTTCCCGCCATGCGCGCGGGGCTCCACGGTCGAGATCATGCCCCATTCCGGCGGCGGCGCGACGCCCATCACGCCGAAGAACGGCGCGAGCTTCAGCTCGGTGCCCCATGGCAGGCGGCAGGTGCCCTGCGCGCGGTCGATCGGAATGTGGCTGAGGTAGCGTTCCGGGAAATCCTCCGGCAGGGTGCCGACCAGCGGGCGGAAGCCGCAATAGCCCCAGTCGGCGCCGAAATCGATCGCGTCCACCTTCACTTCCAGCATGTCGCCCGGCTCGGCGCCCGCCACGGCGACCGGACCGGTCAGGATATGCCCGCCAACCCGGGGCGGCGCGGCGTCGTGGATGGCGCGCAGCGCCGGCGGTATCGCGAGCCCGGAGGAGGCCGGCGGCAGGATCTCGGTCATGCCGGCGCAGACGCATTCGAGAACGATCGTCTCGCCGGAGCCGATGGTGACCTGCGGCGGGTAACTGGCGTCGAAGCTGCCCCACCGAACGGTGGCGGGGCTGGCCGCAAGGCGGTGGGTGGCTGGCATGCATCTCTCCCTGTGCGTCGGTAGGGATCGTGGCTGATCCGCCGGGGGCGTCAAGCAGCTTTCGTGCCGCTCTATCCCGCGCCGAAGCCGATCCGCAGCAGGGCATACAGCAGCCCGCCGACGAGGAACCCGACAAGGGTGCCGTTCACCCGCACGAACTGCAGATCCTTGCCGACCCGCAGTTCCAGCTTTTCGGTGATGGTCCCGGCGTCCCAGCCGCCGACCACCGCTGCGATGAATCCCGCGAGCTGGGCCTGCGCCGCCGGCAGCAGCCGCCCTGCCATGCCTTCCGCCGCGGTCTGCACCCTGAGACGCGCGGCGGGATCGGTTTCCAGCAGCTCCCCCAGGTTGTCGAGGGCGACCTGGATCGTGCCGACGGTGCGGCCCGACGGACGGGCGGCGTCGGCTTCCAAGGCCACCCGAAGCCGGGCCCAGACGTCCCACAGCCATGCCAGCACCGTCTCGTGCGCCACCACCCGGCGGATCGCCAGCCCGACCTCGGCGGCACGGGCGGGATCGTCTTCCATCCGGGCGATCTCGCGGCGCACCCATTCATCGAACGCCTGGCGCAGTTCGGAGCCGTCGGGGCTCATCTTGTCCAGTTCGCTCGCAAGGGTCGCCATCACCCGCCGCGCGATCGAGGCGCCGAGGGCCCAGCCGACGAGCCGTCCGCCCTGCTCGCGCACCCGTTCTTCGATCGCGCTCCGCAGCGTGTCCTCCTTGCTGGCGAGCAGATCGCGGAACTGGCCGAGCAGGAAGCCGAAGACCTCCTGGTGCCGGCCGCCCTCCACCAGCCCTCGAAGGGCGCGCGCCACGACCTGGCCGGAGGCTGGGCCACCCAGCACGCGGGGCAGCAGGCGGGAGGCGAGGCGGCGGGCGCGTCCGTCCTCCACCGAAGCGAGCACGCGCGGCAAGGTGGCGGCGATTGCCTGCGCGGCGGGGCGGGCGGAGGCCGGGTCGGCGAGGAAGCGATGCAGGATGCCGGGCAGATCGAGCCGTCGCAGCACGCCCGCCACCTCCTGATCCGTGAACACATGGGTGGCGACGAAGCGGCCGAGCGCTTGCCCCAGCCGCTCCTTCTGCCGGGGAATGATCGCGGTGTGCGGGATCGGCAGGCCGAGCGGGTGGCGGAACAGGGCGGTAACGGCGAACCAGTCGGCAATGCCGCCGATGAAGCCGGCGCGCGCCGCGTCCCCCAGCAACCCCGCGGGCCAGCCGCCGCCCCAGTGCGGGGGAATGGCGAAGCTCGCCAGGGTCAGCACTGCCATCGTCAGCAGCAGTCCGGTTGCGAGCATCTTGTGGCGGACGAGAGAGCGGCGCAGCGCCGCGTCGGGGTCGGGTCTGGTCATGCGCCTTGCTTCATAGAGGGCGCGGCGCGGCGACGCACGCCTGCTTCGCTTCCCCGGCGCATCCCGCTTCGCCCCACGAACGGGCGGCCGCGCCGTGCTATGCTGCGCCGTGCCCGAGAACGCGCGATCGCCCAGGACGCCTGTCCGCCAGTCCGCCCCGAACCGCCCCATGCCGGCGCCGGCAAGCGGGACGCGGTTCGACCGGCATTGGGTGCGGTCGATCGCGGCGACCCTGTCGCTGGTCGGGCTGGTGGCGGCCGCGATCGGCGGCGGCTGGGAATTTACCCTGTCGGCGCTCGTGACCTGCGCGGTCGGCTTCGGGTTCTTTTACCTGCTGTTTCCGGGGGGCGCGCATTTCGGCGTCACCGTCGCCAATTTCCTGGCCGTCTACGCCTGCCTGTTCGTGTTCTTCCGCCAGGCCAATTTTCCCGCGGCGCCGCCGTTCGCAACCATCGGCGGACTGGCCTTGCCGGTGTTGGGGTTCCTGGTCGGCTGCCTGCTGCGTCGGCGCCAGGTTCTGGCAATCATTCGCGCGGCCCATCCGCGCGACTTCTCCCACCTGCCGCGCCTCATGCGGGGGTTTGCCGCGACGATGGCCGTCGGGGCTCTCTCCTTTGCCCTGCCGCGGTACGACTACGGCCCGGGCGCGCAAGGGATGCTGCTGATCGCGGCCATGGCGGCGATCACCGGGCTCGTCGTCCTGTCGGTGCGCGACGTCGTGGTCGTGCTGCGCGACGTTGCCGCGATCTTCGAGAGCGTGGCGGCCCGGCTGGATCGGTTGCTGATCCCGATGCTGGCGTTCCTGATGTTCTACGGCCTGCTCGTGGTGATTTTCGGCTGCCTGTACCGGATTGCGGATCTTACCTCGACCTTGCCGCAATTCGCGCTGCACGGGGCGCCGGTCCGGATCGATTTCGTGGATGCGCTCTATTACAGCATCGCCGCGATCACCACGCTCGGCCTGGGTGATTTCTCGCCGGCAACCCCGCTGGTCCGGGCGCTGACCGGCGTCGAGGTGGTCGCGGGCGTCTTGATGCTGCTGTTCGGCTTCAGCGAGATCATGCGCGCGCGCGACGGGACCCGCTGACCCGGATGGCGCCTGCCGGCGGCCCGCATCTGCGGCCGCCGTGGGGCCGGTCCGGCGGCTGGTCGGTTCGTGTTGCCGCGCGCCGGGGTGGCGTGGCGGCTGCGCCCCGTAACAGAGACGGCCGGATGGCCGGAAAAATCCGCCATGCGGCCGGCTGCTGTCGCAGCGAGCGGCTGCATCCCGGGAGAACGTCCCCCCCCCTGCGGTTCCTCCGCCAGGCCGCTCGGCGGGTCGGAAACATCCGGGTTCGTCGCGTGCGCCCGATATCGGGGCGACAGCGACCTTGCGACCGGGCTCCCCGCCCCTAGACCAACCGCATCTGTTGCACCGCGGCGGCGATGAACCCGGCGAACAGGGGGTGCGGGTCGAACGGCTTCGACTTCAGTTCCGGGTGGTACTGCACGCCGATGAACCACGGGTGGTCCGGGCGTTCCACGATCTCCGGCAGCACCCCGTCGGGGGACATGCCGGAAAACTTCAGGCCGGTGGCCTCCAGCACGTCGCGGTAGTGGACGTTGACCTCGAAGCGGTGCCGGTGGCGTTCCTCGATCACCGGGGCGCCGGCATAGAGCCCCTTGACCAGGCTGCCGGAGGCCAGCACCGCGGGGAATGCGCCGAGCCGCATCGTGCCGCCGAGGTCGCCGCCTTCGCGCCGGCGCTCGATCTCGTTGCCGCGCGCCCATTCCGTCAGCAGGCCCACCACCGGCGTGTCGCACGGACCGAACTCGGTGGAAGAGGCGTTGGTCAGGCCGGCGAGGTTCCGCGCCGCTTCGATCACGGCCATCTGCATGCCGAAGCAGATGCCGAAGAACGGCACTTCGCGCTCGCGCGCGAAGCGCACCGCGGCGATCTTGCCGGGAGTGCCGCGTTCGCCGAAGCCGCCTGGAACCAGGATTCCATGCACGCCTTCCAGGCGCTGGACGGTGTCCGGCTGCTCGAAGACTTCGCTGTCCATCCAGTCGAGCTTCACCCGCACCTGGTTGGCGATGCCGCCATGCGCCAGCGCTTCGGCGAGGGATTTATAGCTGTCGAGCAGGTTGGTGTACTTGCCCACCACGGCGATCCGCACCTCGCCTTCGGGTGCGCGCACCGTCTCGACGATGCGGCTCCAGCGGGCGAGGTCGGGCGCGCGGTCGTGCGGCAGGCCGAAATGGCGCAGCACTTCACGGTCCATGCCCTCGGCGTGGTAGCGCAGCGGCACGGCGTAGATGGTGTCGACGTCGAGCGCCGGGATGACCGCCTCGGGGCGGACGTTGCAGAACAGGGCGATCTTGCGCCGCTCGCCTTCCGGGATCGGGCGGTCGCAGCGGCACAGCAGCATCTGCGGCTGGATGCCGACGTTCAGCAGTTCCTTCACCGAATGCTGCGTCGGCTTGGTCTTCAGCTCCCCGGCCGAAGGGATGTAGGGAACCAGGGTCAGGTGCACGAACATCGAGCGTTCCGGCCCGAGTTCGTTGCCAAGCTGGCGAATCGCTTCCAGGAACGGCAGGCTCTCGATGTCGCCGACGGTGCCGCCGATCTCGACCAGGACGAAATCGAACGCCTCGGTGCCGGCGACGATGACGTCCTTGATGGCATCGGTGATGTGCGGGATCACCTGCACGGTGGCGCCGAGATAGTCGCCGCGGCGTTCCTTCGCGATCACCTCGGAATAGATCCGTCCGGTGGTGGCGTTGTCGGCGCGCGCGGCGTGCACGCCGGTGAAGCGTTCGTAGTGGCCGAGATCGAGGTCGGTCTCCGCCCCGTCATCGGTCACGAACACTTCCCCGTGCTGATACGGGCTCATGGTGCCCGGGTCGACGTTCAGATAGGGGTCGAGCTTGCGCAGCCGCACCGTGTAGCCGCGGCCCTGCAGCACCGCGCCGAGCGCGGCGGAGGCGATGCCCTTGCCAAGCGAGGAGACCACGCCGCCGGTAATGAACACGAACCGGGTCATGGGAGGCCCTTATAGGAAACCGAATCGGACGGGGGGAAGCCCCCACGTGGCAGGGGCCCCATGCGTGCGGCGGGTCCCAGTAGGGCGGGTCCCAGTGGGGTGGGTCCCAGTGGGGCGGGCCTCAGTGCGGGACCGGCGGGCCGGTCGGTGTGGTCGGCGCGTTGGACGCCGGTGTCTTGGATGCCGGTGTCTTGGAGGCCGGCGCCGTGGTCGTGGAGGCCGGCCCCGCGGCGGGGGATGCCGGCCTCACCGGGGCCTGTGTCGATGTCGCGGGCGCTTGCGTCGTGGCCGGAGCCGCCGGCGGCCGGGAGGCCGGTGCGCCGGTCGATGTCGGCGCGGCTTTCGGGGCCTTGGGCGTGGGAGCCGCCGGGGAAGTCGGGACCGTGGGTGCCGGGGGCGATGGCGGTTGCGACAGGATGCCCGAGCCGGCGGTGGAGGTGCCCCGGTTCATCAACGCCATCGTCAGCGAGAGACCAAGGAAGATTGCCGCCAGGATCGCCGTCGCGCGGGTCAGCAGGTTGGCGGTGCCGCGTCCGGACATGAAGGCGCCCATGCCCTGCGAGTTGCCGATGCCAAGGCCGCCGCCTTCGCTGCGCTGGATCAGCACGACGCCGATCAGCGCAATCGCGACGAACACCTGGATCACCATCAAAATCGCCATCATGGCCCATCATCCCCGCGCCAACAGGCCAGGCGGGCGGCAGCCCCCTGGTGACCTTGCGCGGGAGGCTCTTAGCCCCCCAGCGCCGCCCCGGCAATCGCCAGGAAGTCCGCGGCGATCAGGCTCGCGCCGCCGATCAGGGCGCCGCCGATCTCGGGCAGGCCGAGCAGTGCCTTGGCGTTGGCGGGCTTGACCGAGCCGCCGTAGAGAATCGGGACGGCCCGGCCGGCGTCACCGAACTGGCGGGCCAATTCCGCGCGGATGAAGCCGTGCATGGCCGCCACCTCGTCCTCGGTCGGAGTTTTGCCGGAGCCGATCGCCCAGACCGGCTCGTAGGCGACGATGCCGGCAAATCCCTCCGGCAGGCTGCCGGACAACTGCCAGCCGACGGTTTCGGTCTCCGCGCCGCCCTGCCGCTGGTCGGCGGTCTCGCCCACGCAGACGATCGGCGTCAGGCCCGCGGCGATGGCGGCCACGACCTTCTCGCGCACGAACTCGCTCGTTTCACCGTGATTCTGGCGACGCTCCGAATGACCGAGAATCACGTGGCTGGCGCCGGCGTCGCGCAGCATCGGCGCCGAGATATCCCCGGTGTGGGCACCCTGCGTCGCCGGATGGCAGTCCTGCCCGCCGACGGCGATCCGGCTGCCGGCCAGGATATCCGCAACGGCGGCGAGCGCGGTGAACGGCGGGCAGACGAGCAGGTTGGCGCCCGCCCCGGCGCCGGCGCGCAGGTCCCGGGCGAGGGCGATCGCCTCGGCCCGCAGCTTGTGCATTTTCCAGTTCCCGGCGATGAGCTGGGGCATCCGTGTCCTCCGTGACCACTCTCTGCAGGACCGTGTGCGGACCAGGCTCTGGCCGGCCTGCCTGCAGGGCGCCCGCCGCGCGTAGCCCAAACCCGTCGGCTGGCAAAGCCCGCCGCCCCCCCCTATAGGGAAGCCGACGCCATATTTCGCCCGTTGTCTTGCCCCTCACCAAGCCCCTTTGGCCGGACCTGATCCATGCTCACCGCCTTCCGCCGCGCCCTGGAAACCTGGCCTGTCCGCATGCTTTTCGGGCTGATGGTGATCGCTTTCGTCGTCTGGGGCGTGGGCGACGCCATCCGCAACATCGGTACCACCACCTGGATTGCCAAGGTCGGCGGGCAGACGATCGACCCCGCCCGGTTCAACGAAGTGTTCGAGCGGGATCTTGCGCTTGCCGAGCAGCGGTTGCCGCAGGGGCAGAACGTCACCGCGGCGCTGCGGCGGAAAGTGGCGCAGGCGGCGCTCGATCAGATGATCGCGCAGGCCGCCATCAGCGAGGAGATCCGCCGGCTGCGCATCGCGGTGCCGGATTCGGCCGTGCGCGAGACGGTGTTCGCCATGCCCGCCTTCCAAGGGCCGGGCGGGACGTTCGATCGCGCCAGGATGAACGCCGTGCTGGCGAACAACGGCATCTCGGAGAATCGCTTCCTCGGCATGATCAGCGGGCAGATCGCGCAGCAGCAGATGCTGGGCGCGGTGGTCGCCGGGGTGGCGCCGCCCGCCCTGCTGACCCGCAAACTGTTCAGCTTCAGCGCCGAGACCCGGTCCGCTCTGGTCGCGCCGGTGCCGTTCGCCTCCGCCCCGCCGCCGCCGGCGCCCGACGAGGCGGCCCTGCAGCGCTTCTACGCCGATCATCCCTGGCTCTATCGCGTCCCCGAATACCGCGAGATCAAAGCGGTGGTGCTGACCGCCGGCGCCCTGGCGAAAGCGATCTCGGTCACGCCCGAGGAGCTGAAGACCTATTACGACGAGCACAAGGCCGACTACGTCACCCCCGAGCGGCGCAGCCTCCAGGTGCTCGTGCTGCACGATGCGGCGAAGGCGGCGGCGCTCGCGAAGCAATGGCAGGGCGGGGCTGACTGGGCGGCGATGCAGGCGGCCGCCAAGGCCGACGGCGGCAATGCGGTGGCGTTGCCCGGCACGACCGAGGGCGAGCTGCCGGATCCGGCTCTCGCCAAGGCGGCGTTCGCCGCGGCGCAGGGCGTGGTGACGGGCCCGGTCACGACCGGGCTCGGGGTCGATGTGGTCAAGGTCACGAAGATCACCGCCGGCGCCGCCAAGAGCTTGGCCGACGTGAAGGATGAGGTGGCGGCGCGGGTGCGGGCGGACCACGCAGCGAACCGGATCTACGACGTCGCCAACAAGGTCGACAACATCCTGGGCACGGGCGTCGGATTGTCGAAACTGCCTGGGGATGTCGGGCTGGTCGGCGTTTCCGGCACGCTGGATGCCGGCGGGACGACGCCGAAGGGCAAGCCGGCGCCCATCCCGGGGCCGCCAGCGCTGCGGAAGGCCATCGTGAAGGCGGCCTTTGCCACCGCGCCCGGTCAGCCGCCGGCACAACTCACCGAGGTGGCGGTCCCCGGCGGCGGCACCGCCTACTATGCCCTGACGGTCGAGAAGGTCACCCCGCCGCGAGAGAAGCCGTTTTCCGAGGTGAAGGACACGGTGACCGCGCAGTGGACCGCGGCGAAACGGCGCAAGGAGGCGGAGCGGATCGCCACCCGCGTGCTGGTCGCCGTGCAAGGCGGGCAGACATTCGCCACCGCGGCGGCGGCCGCCGGCCTCGCCGTCCAGGCCACCCCGCTGCTGGCGCGCCAGGGGCCGGCGGGCGAAATGCCGGCGGTGTTGCGGCGGGTGTTGTTCAGCCTGAAGCCCGGCCAGCCGACCATGGTTCAAAGCGACAAGGGTTTCCTGCTCGCGGTCCCGCAGAAAATCGTGCAACCCGACCCGAAGCAGGAGCCGGAGAAGTATGCTGCGTTGCGCCAGGTGATCGCCCGCGCGGTGTCGCAGGACGTGGCGAGCAGCTTCGCCGCCGCGCTGCGCCAGCGGGCGCATCCGCGGGTCGATCACGCGCAGCTCGAAAGTTTCGTCAACAGCGGGAACTAGGGCTCTGACGGATCAGGATGGTTCGACATGTATCCGAGCACGCGTGTCCCGACTCGGATATACGTCATCATGTGCCAGGGCAGTATGTACCACGGCAGTAGCTTGATTACGTGGACCGATTCAGCCAACGGGCAGACGTGCCGGCTGGCGTCGGACCATTCGCCAGGAAAGAGACCGTCATGAACGCGCCGCTTCCCACCGGTTTCGCCGGGTTCCGCGCTGTCTATGAGACCGGACGCGGGGCCCTGGTCAGCTGGCGCGGCGTGGCCGACCTGGAAACGCCGGTGGCCGCGTTCCTGAAGCTCGCGCAGGGCAAGCCCAACGCCTTCCTGCTCGAAAGCGTGGAAGGCGGGGCGGCACGCGGGCGCTATTCCGTGATCGGCATGGACCCCGACCTGATCTGGCGCTGCCGGGACGGCCATGCGGAGACGAACCGCGATGTCGCCGCCGCGCCGCACGCCTTCGTCGCCGACACGCGGCCCGCGCTGGAAAGCCTGCGGGCGCTGATCGCCGAGACCAGGATCGACGTGCCGGCCACCTTGCCGCCGATGAGCGGCGGGCTCGTCGGCTATCTCGGCTACGACATGGTGCGGCTGATGGAGCGGCTGCCGGCGAAGAACCCCGACCCGGTGGGGGTGCCGGACGCGCTGCTGCTGCGTCCCACCCTGTTCGCGATCTTCGATAACGTCAACGACGAGCTGATCCTGGTCGCGCCGGTCTATCCGCGGCCCGGGGTGTCGGCCGAGGCGGCGTGGGAGGCGGCGCAGGCCCGGCTCGGGGATGCGCGTGCGGCGCTCGACCGGCCGTTGCCGCGCCCGGCGCCGCCGGTGGCCCTGCCGGCCCCGCCGGCGCCCGCCTCCACCATGACGCCCGAGGCGTTCATGGCGGCGGCGGAGCGGGCGAAGGAGTACATCGCCGCCGGCGACGCGTTCCAGATCGTGCTGAGCCAGCGTTTTTCCGCGCCCTTCGCGCTGCCGCCGTTCGCGCTCTATCGCGCGCTGCGCCGGATCAATCCGGCGCCTTTCCTGTTCTACCTGGAGTTCGGCGGTTTCGCGGTGGTCGGCTCCAGCCCGGAAATTCTGGTGCGGCTGCGCGACGGCACGGTGACCCTGCGTCCGCTCGCCGGCACCCGTCGCCGCGGCGCCACCCACGAGGAAGATCAGGCGCTGGAAGCCGAATTGCTGGCCGACCCGAAGGAGCGGGCGGAGCATCTGATGCTGCTCGACCTCGGCCGCAACGACGTGGGGCGCGTGGCCGAGCTTGGCAGCGTGAAGGTGACCGAGAGCTTCGTCGTCGAGCGGTTCAGTCACGTCATGCACATCAGTTCCAACGTCGAAGGCAAGCTGGAGGCGGGCAAGGACGCGCTGGACGCGCTGGTCGCGGGGTTCCCGGCGGGGACTCTCTCGGGGGCGCCCAAGGTGCGGGCGATGGAGATCATCGAGGAGCTGGAGGGCGTCCGGCGCGGCATCTATGCCGGCTGCATCGGCTATTTCGCCGCCAATGGAACGATGGACACATGCATCGGGCTGCGCACCGCGCTGGTCAAGGACGGGACGATGTACGTGCAGGCCGGAGCCGGGATCGTGGCGGATTCCAACCCGGCGGCCGAGCAGGAGGAGTGCCGGCAGAAGGCCCGCGCCCTGTTCCGGGCGGCGGAGGAAGCGGTGCGTTTCGCGGCCGGGGAAGCCAGCGCGTGAGCGCCCCGCGCGGGATCGCCGGCGGCATGAATCACGCCGAAAAACCAATGATCTGAAGTGGATCGCGTGAGCGCGGGCGAACGCCGCCGGCGCGATGCCGCCGGGAGCGTCCGCCCGGCGCAGACGGGGCAGCGCCCGCAGGCGAAGACCCGAACGGCGCGCGGACGGGTGGCGACATCGCGACCGGGCGCCGTGCAGGGGAAAGGCCCCGCACGCCCGCGCGGCACGGCCGGACGGCGCTCGGGGCGACCCTGCGATGGGCTCTATCCGCCCCGCGCCAGCCGCACCAGCTCCGCCCGCACGCCCTCCGGCCCGGCAACCGGGGCCTGCCAGGCCACCCGCACGACCCGCTCCCCCAGTGCCAGGTCGCAGCCGTCGACATCGACCGCGACCATTCGCCAGGGGCCCGGGCTGCCGGCGATCCGTGCCAGCGCGTCCGGATGGTCCTGGTTGCAGTGCGCCAGGATCGCACCGGCCGCTTCCTGCACCGCCGCCACCGCAGCGGGATCGGACCGCAGGTCGGCGGCCCGCAGCCGGGCGGCGCGGGCGAACCCGCCGACGAACAACCCGCCCTGCGGCCGGATGCGCCAGAGATGGAAGTCCGCGAACCCGGCATACATCACCGCGTAGGGGTGCAGCGCCAGATAGCGCGCCATCAGCTCCGAATCGTCCACCATCTCGGCCAGGCCCGTCACGGTCACCCGCGGCGCCGTCTGCGGATTCGCGCCTTCGGCCGTGCCGACCACCAGCAGGGCGCAGCGCGGTTCGGCGCGCAGGTGGCGGGTGTGCGCCGACAGGTCCGACAGCAGCAGCAGCACCGACAGGTCCGGCGCGCTGGCCGGCGTCACCAGGGAGGCGAAAGGCTGCCCATCGGCCGCACTGGCCAACGTGCCCGATCGCGCCGCCCGCAACAGCAACCGCGCCGCCTGAGCCGGCGTCGGCTCGGCCGGCGGGTCGGGGGGGCGCGGGTCGGGGTTTTCCGTCGTCTCGGCTGCCACCATACTGCCACCCTCTGATCTTAGGCGTTGCGCCGCCCCATTTGAGCTGACACGCTCCCCCGGAAAGCGGAACCCGCCGCCCATGAAGCAGACCATCGCCCTGGTCGATGACGACCGCAACATCCTGACCTCCGTCGCCATGACCCTGGAACAGGAAGGTTTCCAGGTCCGCACCTATACCGACGGCGAGAGCGCCTTGCAGGGCCTGACCAGCCGCCCGGCCGATCTGGCGATCCTGGACATCAAGATGCCGCGCATGGACGGGATGGAACTCCTGCAGCGGCTGCGCGCGCGCGGCGCCATGCCGGTGATCTTCCTCACGTCGAAAGACGAGGAGGTGGACGAGCTGATGGGCCTCCGCCTCGGCGCCGACGACTACATCAAGAAGCCGTTCAGCCAGCGCCTGCTGTTGGAGCGGATCCGCGCTTTGCTGCGCCGCAACGAGGTCTCCCGCGCCGAAGGCTCCGGCGCGGCGCCGAGCGGGGTGATGGTGCGCGGCGAGCTGTCGCTCGACGAGACCAAGCACCAGTGCCTGTGGAAGGGCGAGGACATCCAGCTCACCGTCACCGAATTTCTGCTGGTGAAAGCGCTGGCCGCGCGGCCGGGCATGGTCAAGAGCCGCGACCAGCTGATCGACGCCGCCTATGGCGAGAACATCTATGTGGACGACCGCACCATCGACAGCCACATCAAGCGTATCCGCAAGAAATTCCGTGCCAGGGACGAGACCTTCGAGCGGATCGAGACGCTGTATGGAATCGGCTACCGATACAAGGAAAGCTGACATGCGTCGCGGCGGCCGGCCCTGCAGCCGATCGGGTGGACCCGGCGCGCGGTGACGATGCCGCTCCCACCGCGCGCCGAGCCGGCCGCGCCGTCGTCGCTGTCCCGACCGGACGGCAGGCGTGCGCCGGCCCGACGCCGCTGGGCGTCCCCGCTGATGCGCCGGGTGCTGCTGGTGAATGCGCTGCCGCTGGCGCTGCTGCTCGCGGCGCTGCTCTACCTCGACCAATACCAGAACGGATTGCTGGAAAACGAAGTTGCGGCGTTGCGCGAGCAGGCACGGGTCTATGCCGGGGCGCTGGCGCAGAGCGCGGTCCGGGTGGACGGCAAGCAGGTCGTTCTGATCCCGGCGCTGGCCCGGCCGTTGCTCTGGCGCCTGACCGAGCCGACCCCGGACGCCCAGGCCCGGCTCTACGGCCCCGACGGCACGGTGATCGCCGATTCGGCGCTCGGCCTGGCGAGCAACGGCGGGGCGGACCGGCGCGAACACTTGCCGCCCGGCACCCGCCGCGGCCCCCTGCTGGCGGCGATCGACTGGCTCTATGACCGCGCGCAGGCGCTGCTGCCGCATCCCTCGCCGAGCTCCATCGACCTGGAACATGGCGGCGCCGGGGCGGACTGGCAGCCGAACGTGAAAGGCGAGCTCAAGCTCTCCAGTGCCGACCGCTCCCGCGAGATGCCGCCCTATATCCGCCGCACCGAGCGCAATCGCCTGCTCGTCACGGTCGCCGAGCCGGTGCAGCGGGACAAGCAGACCGTGGGGATCATCCTGCTGACCCGCGAAGCGCGCGAGGTCGACTCCGCCCTGTTCGCCATCCGCATGTCCATCCTGGGATTGTTCGCCCTGGCGCTGGTGCTGACGGTGCTGCTGTCGTGGTACCTGTCGCTCACCATCACCCGCCCGATCCTGCGCCTGGCCGGTGCGGCGGCCGAGATGCGGGAAGGGGAGGGACGCACCGGCAGCGTGCCGCGCTCGCTGCTGGTGCGGCACGACGAGATCGGGGCGCTGGCCGAGGCGCTGGCCGATTCCGCGGTGGCGCTGTGGCACCGGATGGACGCGATCGAGCGCTTCGCCGCCGACGTCGCGCATGAGATCAAGAACCCGCTTTCGTCGATCCGCAGCGCCATCGACACTCTGCGCCGGATCGAGGATCCGGCGCGCCGCCAGCAACTGCTCAGCATCATGGCCGAGGACGTGACCCGGCTCGACAGGTTGATCAGCGACGTGTCGGACGCCTCGCGGGTCGATGCGGAGCTTTCGCGCGCGGTGACCGAACGGGTCGATCTCGCGTCCATGCTGCGCACCCTCAAGGAAATGCAGGACGCCACGCGGGCCGAGCACGATCCGCGGATCGAGCTCGTCGTGCCCGAGGAGGGCCTGTTCGTGCGCGGGGTGGAGGACCGGCTGGTGCAGGTGTTCCGCAACCTGATCGGCAACGCCGAATCGTTCAGCCCGCCCGGCGGGCGGATCACGGTGCGCGGCGCCGTCATCGGGAAAATGGCCGAGATCATCGTGGAGGACGAGGGTCCCGGCATCCCCGACGGCAAGCTTGAGCAGATCTTCGACCGCTTCTATTCCGAGCGCCCGCGCGAAGAGCAGTTCGGCCAGCATTCCGGCCTCGGGCTCGCCATCAGCCGCCAGATCGTGGACGCGCTGCACGGACAGATCACCGCGGAAAACCGGCGCGATCCGGCTGGCGCCGTCCTGGGGGCACGGTTCGTCGTGCGCCTGCCGGCCGGCTGATGGAATGCGGCGCAGACGGGCACATTCCAGCCGGCGTTGACGCCGGCCCATGAATGACGGGCCGACATCGGCCGGTACGGAACCTGGTTTCGCGCGCCGCCCCCCGCCAACCCGGAGGGCCCTGACACGCCGCCGCAGGGGCGAAAGAGTCGCCCTTGCGGGGGGAATGGTGTCATACCAACCCGCTTTGATGTTGACCCATGAAGGATGGGTCAACGCGGGCTGGTATCGGGTCTTTTTTGGCGCGCCGCCGCCCGCCAACCCGGCGCGCGATACCAGCTTGCGGAACGGCTGGAAGAGTCAGCCATTCCGCAAGCTGGTATCAGCCCCGCGCTTCCCGCCAAAGCCCCAGGACCTCTTGCACCGGGCGGTCGGAGAAGCTGAACAGCACCGCTTCGCGCGCGGCGTGGTGGGTATGCCGATGCCAGGCCGGCACCACGAACACGTCGCGCGGCTTCCAGCGGATCGCGGTGTCGCCGATGATGGTCTCGCCTTCGCCTTCCACCACCGAAAACACCGTGCCGTCCGTGCTGCGGTATGGCGCGGTGGCGAAGCCGCCGGGCAGCAGTTGCAGGAAGGCACCGATCGTCGGCATGGGCGCGCCGCCGCTGGCCGGATTGACGTAGCGCAGCTTGTGGCCGTGGCAGGCGTCCGGCGCGCCGTTCCGTGCCAGCTGCGCCAGCGCCTCGCGCGAACGCGCATAAGGGTAGCTGAACACCGGAGAGGCCGGACGGGACGGCCGCCAATCCACCGGCAGCATGTTATGGCCGAACCGCGCCAGGCTGTCGCCCGGCGGGCGCGCGACGGCCTGGCTGTCGGCATGGGCCGGCTCGGCGAAGCTCGCATCGAACATCCGCACCAGGGGGATATCCAGGCCGTCCAGCCAGACCATCGGCGTCGCGGTTTCGTTGCCGTGGTCGTGCCAGGTCCAGGCCGGCGTAATCACGAAGTCGCCCGGCTCCATCAGCGCGCGCTCGCCCTCCACGGCGGTGTAGGCGCCATGGCCTTCGATAATGAACCGCAACGCGGACTGGCTGTGCCGGTGCGCCGGCGCCACCTCTCCGGGCAGGATGAGCTGCAGCCCGGCATACAGGCTGCGCGTGATCGCGGCCTGTCCCGGCAGACCTGGGTTTTCCAGGATGAGGACCCGCCGCTCCGCCTCCTTCGCGGTGATCAGCCCGCCCGACTGCATCAGGTAGGGCCGCACCACGGCGTCGTAGTCCCAGTGCGCCGGCACCGTCGGCGTTGCGGGCGTCCGGGAGACGAGCTGGTGCAGGCTCTCCCACAGCGGCGCCAGGTGGTGGGGCGCGATCGCGTCGTAGAACGCCTGGCGTTCGTCGCGCTTCGACGTGGCGGTGTCGTTCATCCGCGGTCTCCTCGGTCTCGTCCCGGCGGTCAGGACCTGGCCGTCACCTCGGGGTTCATCATCCGGATCGGCTTGCCGTCGAGGAAGGCGAGCGCGTTCTCGACGCTTTGGGGATAGAATTGCGACCAGACCTCGCGCACCCCGTAGCCCAGATGCGGCGTCATCACCGTGTTCGGTGCGGTGCGCAGCGGATGATCCGCCGGCAACGGCTCGGTATCGAAGACGTCGAGGCCGGCGACGATGCGCCCCGCGTGCAGCGCGGCCAGGAGCGCGGCCTCGTCGACCAGCGGGCCGCGCGAGGTATTCACCAGCACCGCACCGGGCTTCATCCGCGCCAGTTCCGCAGCGCCGATCAGTCCCCGGGTCCGGTCGGACAGCACGAGGTGCAACGTCACCACGTCGGAGCGGGCCAACACCTCGTCCTTGGAAACCAGTGTCGCGCCTTCTGCGGTGGCCTTTTCCGCAGTCAGGTTCTGGCTCCAGGCCAGTACCGTCATGCCCAGCGCGCCGCCGTAGCGGGCGAGGCGGCTGCCGATCTTGCCCAGCCCGATGACGCCGAGGGTCTTGCCTTCGCAGGCCGACCCGACCGGCACGCCCGCCTGAAACCGGCCCGCGCGGATATTCGCGTCGCCTTGCGGCAGCCCGCGCATGGCCGCGAGCATCAGCGCGAGGGCGATTTCCGCGGTGGCCGCCGAGCCGGGTCCGCTGCCGGTGTTGCAGCAGACCACCCCCTGCGCGGTCGCGGTGGCCAGATCGAGCGACAGCGTCCGTCCGCTGGTGGTGCCGAGCATCCGGAGCTTCGGCAGGCGCCGGAGCAGCGAGCCGGTGAACTGCGTCCGCTCCCGCATCGCCAGCAGGATGTCGAACTCCGCCAGGGCTGCCGCGGCGGCATCCTCGCTCGCGAACGCGTCGGCGAAGAACGTGACCTCGGCCCGTCCTTCCAGCTGCGACCAGTCGGCGGACTGGCGCGCCACCCC
>JAGWSV010000172.1 GCA_028869315.1 Rhodospirillales bacterium | reverse complement strand
GGCCTACGCCCGCCAGTTTCTCGAATTGATGCAGAAGCCCGACGTCGATTCGATCGAGGGTCTGTCGCCGGCGATTTCGATCGAGCAGAAGACGACGTCGAAAAACCCGCGCTCGACGGTCGGCACCGTGACCGAGATCTACGACTACATGCGCCTCTTATGGGCGCGGGTCGGGGTGCCGTACTCGCCGGCGACCGGATTGCCGATCGTGTCGCAGACCGTCTCGCAGATGGTCGACCGGGTGCTGGCGATGCCGGAAGGCACGCGCCTGCTGCTGCTGGCGCCGGTCGTCCGTGACCGCAAGGGCGAGTACCGCAAGGAACTGGCGGAGTTGCAGCGCCGCGGCTTCGCCCGGGTGAAGGTGGACGGCAAGCTGTACGAGATCGGCGAGGTCCCGGCCCTCAATCGCAAGATCAAGCACGAGATCGAAGCGGTGGTCGATCGGGTGGTGGTGCGCGAGGGCCTGGCGCAACGCCTGGCGGACAGTTTCGAAACGGCGCTCGGCCTGTCGGAAGGCATCGCCTACGCCGAGAACGCGGACAGCGGAGAGCGCACGGTTTTCTCCTCCCGCTTCGCCTGCCCGGTCTCCGGCTTCACCATCGAGGAGATCGAGCCGCGGCTGTTCAGCTTCAACAGCCCGCACGGCGCCTGCCCGAAATGCGACGGGCTCGGCACCGAGAGTTTTTTCGATCCGGCCCTGGTGGTGCCCGACGAACGGCTTTCCCTCGCCGGCGGCACGATCGCACCCTGGGCCGGCGCGTCGTCGCCCTATTACGACCAGACCCTGGCGAGCCTGGCGAAGCACTTCAAGGTGTCGGTCCGCACCCCATGGGCCGACCTGCCGACGGCCGTGCGCGACGCCATCCTGTTCGGCACCGCCGATACGCCAGTGGAACTCACCTACAAGGACGGCGTGCGCGCCTATGGCGTGACCAAGCCGTTCGAGGGCGTGGTGCGCAACCTGCAGCGCCGCTACCAGGAGACCGACAGCGTCTGGGTGCGGGAGGAGCTTTCCCGCTACCAGGCCGAACGCCCCTGCGGCACCTGCGGCGGCGCGAGGCTGAAGCCCGAGGCATTGGCCGTGCGGGTGGGCGGCAAGAACATCGCCGAAGCGTCCGACCTGCCGATCGCCGCGGCGCTGCCGTGGTTCGAGGCGGTGATCGACACCCTGTCGCCGCAGCGCGCCGAAATCGCGCGGCGGATCCTGCGCGAGATCGTGGAACGGCTGCGCTTCCTGGTGGATGTCGGGCTCGACTACCTGACCCTGGCGCGGGGCTCGGCCACGCTGTCGGGCGGGGAAAGCCAACGGATCCGGCTCGCGAGCCAGATCGGCTCCGGCCTGACGGGCGTGCTCTATGTGCTGGACGAACCGTCGATCGGGCTGCACCAGCGCGACAACGAACGGCTGCTGGGCACGCTGCGGCGGCTGCGCGACCTCGGCAACACCGTGCTGGTGGTGGAGCACGACGAAGACGCGATCCGCGCCGCCGACCACCTGATCGACATGGGACCGGAAGCCGGGATCAACGGCGGGCTGGTGGTGGCCGAGGGCACGCCGGCCGCGGTTTCCGCCAACCCGCGTTCGCTCACCGGCGCCTACCTTTCCGGCCGCAAGCGGATCGAGGTGCCGCCGATGCGCCGGCCGGTCCAGAAGGATCGGGCGATCCGGGTCGTCGGGGCGCGCGGCAACAACCTGAAGAACCTGACCGCCAGCTTCCCGCTCGGCACGTTCACCTGCGTCACCGGCGTGTCCGGCGGCGGAAAGTCGACGCTGGTGGTTGATACGCTGTACCGCGCCACCTCCCGCCGGCTGATGGGCTCGGGCGAGGTGCCGGCGCCGCACGAGCGGATCGACGGCCTCGATCTGCTCGACAAGATCATCGACATCGACCAGTCCCCGATCGGCCGCACGCCGCGGTCCAATCCCGCGACCTACACCGACCTGTTCGCCCCGATCCGCGACTGGTTCGCGGAACTGCCGGAGAGCCGGGCACGCGGCTACAAGCCGGGCCGGTTCAGCTTCAACGTGAAGGGTGGGCGCTGCGAGGCCTGCCAGGGCGACGGGGTGCTGAAGATCGAGATGCACGTCCTCCCCGACGTGTTCGTCACCTGCGATACCTGCAAGGGCCGCCGCTACAACCGCGAAACGCTGGAAATCAAGTTCCGCGACAAATCGATCGCCGAGGTGCTGGCGATGACGGTCGATGAGGCGGTGCCCTATTTCTCCGCCCAGCCGCGCATCCGCGACCGGCTGAAGATCCTGCAGCAGGTGGGGCTGGGCTATATCAGCCTCGGCCAGCAGGCGACCACGCTTTCGGGCGGGGAGGCGCAGCGGATCAAGCTGTCGAAGGAACTGGCCCGGCGGGCGACCGGGCGGACCCTGTACATCCTGGACGAGCCGACCACCGGGCTGCATTTCGAGGACGTGCGCAAGCTGCTGGAAGTGCTGCACGCGCTGGTGGACCAGGGCAACACGGTGGTGGTGATCGAGCACAATCTGGAAGTCATCAAGACCGCCGACTGGATCCTCGACCTGGGGCCCGAAGGCGGCGACGGCGGCGGGCAGATCGTGGCCGAGGGGACGCCCGAGCAGATCGCCGCCTGCGCCGAGAGCCACACGGGGCGGTTCCTGGCGCCGATGCTGGCGGCGGCTGCACCGCCGGCGCGGACACGGGCGCGGCGGCGGGCGTAAGCGCCCGCTGCGGGCCGCGGCTGTCCCGCGACATGCCTCTCTGTTCGGGGGTATTTCGTTAGGCCTATCCTGCTCTATCAGAGCCGCGGCAGAAATCGTGCGAGGCATCGGTGCGACCAAATCCGGATCACTCCCCGAACCCGGCCGCCGCGCAGGCGTCCCGGACCGGCTCGCCGGCTCCCCGGGTCGCGGTGCTCGTCCCGTGCTACAACGAGGCCGTTGCGATCGGGTCGGTCGTGGCGGACTTCAGATCCGCAATCCCGGACGCCACCGTTTATGTTTACGACAACAATTCATCCGACGGAACCGACGCCGCCGCCCGCGCGGCGGGCGCGGTGGTCCGGCGGGAGACCTTGCAAGGCAAAGGGCATGTCGTCCGCCGGATGTTCGCCGACATCGATGCCGACCTCTACATCCTGGTAGACGGCGACGGGACCTACGACGCCGCGACGGCGCCGATGATGGTCGAGCGCATGCTCCTCGACGGTCTCGATATGGTAACGGGCACCCGGATAACGCATGAAGCGGCGGCATATCGGCTGGGCCACCGGTTTGGAAACCGGCTGCTCACCGGGCTGGTTCAGGCGGTGTTCGGCGATCGCGTCAGCGACATGCTGTCGGGCTATCGCGCGTTCAGCCGCCGTTTCGTCAAATCGTTCCCGGCGCTGACCTCCGGCTTCGAGATCGAGACCGAACTCACCGTTCACGCACTGGAACTGCGCATGCCGCTGGACGAGTTGCCGACCGCGTACAGCGCCCGTCCGCCCGGCGGCAGCTCGAAGCTACGGACGGTTTCCGACGGCATCCGCATCCTTCGCACGATCCTGGTGCTGGTGAAGGAAGAGCGGCCGCTGCAGTTCTTCAGCCTCTGCGGGCTGGCGTTCCTGCTGCTCGGCTTCGGGTTCGGCATTCCGGTGGTCGTCGAATATTTCCACACCGGGCTGGTGCCGCGACTTCCGACCGCGGTCCTGTCGAGCGGCCTCGTTCTGCTGTCGTTCGTCAGCATGTCGCTGGCCCTGATCCTGGATTCGGTCGCCCGCGGGCGCAAGGAGATGAAACGACTGATGTATCTTCAGGTCCCTGGGGTGCAGGGCCGAAGGGCGCCGGGCTGAGGGGGACGGGACCGTTCAGGTCCGGGCCCGCGCGATCGCGCCGCGCGCCGTCCGCATCTCCACCCCGCAACGTCACTCTTGCCGGCCTCGCGGCCGCATGCGTTACTCGGGGCTCGGGTCACCGGGGCCTTTCCCCGACAAGGACGGCCATGCATCCACGTCGGCGGTCGCTGCGATGGCGCGGTTCAGGCATCATGCCGGGTGCGCAGGACGCGCCGTGACCCGCCTCTCGCCGCTGCCCCGGGCGACCGCGGGAGAGCCCGTTGCAAGGCCCGATCGCCGGCCGCCGGATCATGCCGATGCGGGCGGCCGCTTTGGCCGGCCCTATGGCGCGCAGCCCGGCCGTGGCGGCGCCCGCGCGACGGCCGGACCGGGGATGGAAGGCGGCCGTCGCGATCAGCCGGCCAAACTGTGCCGGTCATGAGCCGCAAGGCCTCGCCTGAGCGCGCCAGTCATGCCGCCCGGCCTGCGCATTCGGGCGGCCACGCGCTCGCTCCCCTCGCCGCGCTCGCGCTGCTCACCGTCATCTGGGGCCTGTCCGTGCCGATGATGAAGCTCGGCCTGCGCGACATCCCTGCCGCCGGCCTCGTCACCCTGCGCTACCTTGCGGCGGCACCGTGCTTTGCCGTGATGCTGGCCGGACGCCCGTTGCCGCACCGACGCAACCTCGCGGCGATGGCCGCTCTCGGCCTGTTCGGCATCGACGCCGGGCAGTTCAGCCAGATGCTCGGCGTGCAACTCACCTCGGCGGCGGTGGCGACCATGATCACCGCGATCATCCCTGTGCTGACGGTCCTGCTCGCCAGCCTGCGGCTCCGCCAGCAAATACGCCCGCCACACATCGTGGGCTTCGCGCTGGCGCTGGGGGGAATCGCGATCGCCATCTCCGCCCCCGCCGGAACCCTGCCGGTCAGCGCCGCCGCCGTGTCCTCGGCCCGGGCGCTCGGCGGCGAGGCCCTGGTCCTGCTCTCGGCGTTCTGCATCGCCGGCTACTACGTCTTGAGCGTGGAGGTCGCGGCCCGCGAAGGCGTGATCGTGACGGCGGCCTGGAGCTCGATCATCGCCGCCGCCGGCCTGCTGCCGGTCGCATTCTTCACGGTACCCGCGTCCGAGATCCATCTCACGCCACGGGCGATCTTCGTCGTCCTCTACCTTGGCCTGGCGGTCACCGTGCTCGGCATCTGGATCTGGCTGCACGCCCTCAGCCGGCTGCCGGCGCGAATCGCCGGCGCTTCGCAATATGGCCAGCCTCTGGTCGGCATCGCCGCCGCAGCGCTGTTGTTCGGTGACCGGTTGGACCTGCGTTTCCTGACCGGAACCGCCCTGGTGCTGGCGGGGATCGGCTTCAGCGCGGTGCCGGGTCGCGGCACCGGCCGAACGCGCGCCTGACCTGCCTCAGCCGGCCGCCCCCGCCGCGCGGCGGCGCCCGAACGCCAGCACCGCATCGACCACGGTCGCCACATCCTCCGCCCGGGTGCGGTGGTTCACCAGCGCGGCGCGGATCGCCAGCCGGCCGTCGAGCAGGGTGGTCGACGGCGCGGCAATCCCGGCTTCCTGCAGATCCGCCACCAGCGCCGCGTTGCGTGCGTCGCTGTCGCGCTCGAACCGATAGCGGAAGCAGACGATGTTCAGCGCCACCGGGGCCAGGCGCTCCAATTCCGGCTCGGCATCCACCCGCGCCGCAAGCGCCCGCGCGAGGGCGCAGGTATGGGCGATGGCCCGGCCAAGCCGCGCCGACCCATAGGTCTTGAGCGTGAACCACACTTTCAGCGCCCGGAACCCGCGCGACAGGTCGGGGCCGAGATCGCAGGGCCACGGCGCGCCGCCGGCCAGCCCGCGCGCTTCCCGCCGCAGATAGGCGGCGGGAGCGGCGAAGGCCTGCTCCGCCCGCTGCGCGTCGCGCACCAGGATGCAACCGGCGTCGTACGGCACCTGCCCCCATTTATGGAAGTCGAACGCCACGCTGTCGGCCGCCTCGATCCCCGCCAGCAATGGGCGCAGGTCGGGGGCGAAAGCCGCCAGCGCGCCGAACGCGCCGTCGACGTGGAACCACATCGCCTCCCGCCGGGCGACGGCCGCGAGCGCGGCGAGATCGTCGATCGCGCCGATATCCACCGTCCCCGCGGTTCCCACCAGCAGGAACGGCCGCACACCATCCGCACGATCGCGCGCGATCGTCGCGTTCAGCGCCGGGAGGTCCATGCGTCCGGCGGCGTCGGTCGGGATCAGCCGCAGCGCATCGGTGCCCAGCCCGGCCATGTCCATCGCCCGCGAAATACACCCGTGCGCGGCGGCGGAGGTGTACGCCGCCAGCCGCAACCCGTGGACCCCGCGCTGGCGCACCGCCTTGCCGGCGACGGCGGCGCGGGCGATCAGCACCCCGATCAGGTTGGCGATCGAGGTACCGGTGACCAGCAGCCCGCCGGTCTGCTCCGGCAGCCCGAGCAGCGCCGCCATCCAGGCGATCACCTGGCGCTCGACCAGGATTGGCGCGTGGTCGCGCCCACCCAGATTGGCATTCAGCCCGGCGGCCAGCATCTCGCCCAGAAGCCCGGCGACATTGCCGCCGCCATGCACCCAGCCCATGAAACGCGGATGGGTGTTGCCGGTCGCAAAAGGGCGGATCAGCCGGTCGAACTGATCCAGTACCGCGGCCACGCCCTCCCCCTGTTCCGACAACCCGGCACGCAACGCCGCACGCACCGGCGGGGGGGTGGGCTGCCAGACCGGCTGGTCGCGGATGCCCGCGAGGTGATCGAGGATCCCGTCCAGCGCCCGATGGGCGGTGGCGCGAAAGCTTTCCCACTCGGCCGGGTCGAGATCGGCGCCGGAGAGGTCCGTGTCCTCCAACGCCGCATCGGTCCCGGGCAGGGCCGGAGGGAAGGAGGTTTCGAGATAGTCCGGCATGGCGCGTCCCGCGCTGTGGCACTCAGGCGACAGTGTAGCGCATATCCCATGACCAGCTTCATGAAGAACCCACAAACATTTGCCCAGGGTTCCGGGTCGATCGCCGGGCGGGCCGGCGCCGTCCTGCTTTTCGACCCGCGGCGCGACCGACAGGTCAGATCGCCTGAATCGCGTTCGGCGCCAGGCTGCCGAGCCCCCGCAGAAGAATTCCGTGCTGCGTGTCCGTGCCGAAGGTGATCATCAGCCCGCCTGCCTGCACCTGCTGCTGCATGGACCCGACCAGGGACGCGTCCACCTGGAGCGTATCGCCCAGCGCGGCCGAGAAATCCGCAATGCTCATCATCCCCGCTCCGGCATGGAACACGAACCGGTCCACCCCGCCGCCGGCGGTCACGTTCAGCGCGCCGCTGCCGGCAACGAAGCTGTTCGTGCCCGCCCCGGCGGTCACGTCCGCGGTGCCGGACCCGCCATACACCGTGACCGCGGCGGTCCCCGTGAACTGCATGGTGTCGGAGCCCGAGCCGGCATGCACCACCGCGTTGGTCCCGCCATCTGCTCCGACCAGCGAGAACACGTCGTCGCCGCTGCCCATGGTCAGCGCAACGGCGTTCTCCGCGGCGCTGCCCCAGCCATCCGCCGCCGTGAACGCGACATCGTAGTTGCCGGCGCCGAGCAGGATCGTCCCGCGCTGGGCGGTGTCGATCGTGAGGCTCGCGGCCTGCCCCGCCGCAGAGGTCGCGCCGCCCAGGGTCGCGTCCGCCTCCACGAACCCGTGCATGGCGTAGGAGGCACCGGTATTGTCGGTCAGGTCGGCGGTGCTGACGTACCCCCATGCGCCGGTGCTGACGTTGTGCACACCGCCCTGGACCCATTGGTAGACGTTGTTGTCGAGCCCGGTGTCGCCGGCATAGAACGCGACCGACCCGAAGGAGATCACCGGCGTCGTGAACAGACTGCCCTGGCTGTCGGTGAAGCTGAACGAGGGAACCGCGCCTTCGCCGAACCTGAAGCTCTGGGGACCATTGGACAATTCCGTAAGGCTGGCGCCGGCGATCGCCGTGCCGTCGATCGATGCGCCGGTGACATAGAGGTTGCGATCGGTTGCCGCGGTCCCGCCCCAGGCGTCGTTCAGGAAATCGACCGTGACGGTATGGCTGCCGGTGGCGAAGGTGCCGTCGATCGCGAAGGTCTGGCTCAGCCCGGCACCGTGCGCCGCGGCGCCGTCCACCGTCTGCACCCCACCGATCTGCGTGCCGTCGACCGCGATCGTGAACTGGGCGTCGCCCTGCCACGCATCCTCCGAGACCGACAGCGCCAGCACGTCGGCACCGCTGCCGAGGCTGATCGTGGGAATGCTGCCGCTGCCCTGAAACGAGAACGTCTGCGGACCGTCCACCTTCTCGGTCAGGACCGCACCGGCGACCGCCGTTCCGTTGAAGCTTGCGCCGGTTACATAGAGATTGCGATCCGTCGCCGCGCTGCCACCCCAGGCGTCGTTGAGAAAATCGACCGTCACGCTGTGGGCGCCGGCGGCGAACGTGCCGGCGATCTCGAAGGCCTGGCTCTGCCCGACCCCAAGCAAGGCGCCGGCGGCCACCGTCTGGACGCCGCCGACCTGGGTCCCGTCCACCGCGACGGTGAACTGCGCGTCGCCTTGCCAGGCATCTTCGGAGACGAACAGGGTCAGCGTATCGGGACCGGCGCCGAGCGCGACCACCGGAGCGGCGGGCGGCGTGACGGTCGTGCCGCCGCCAGGGACGGCGCCGAAATACTGCCCCCAGGCCGCCTGCTCCAGCGGCTTCTCGCCGCCCGAAAACCCCCAGCTTCCGTCGCTGACATCCGTGTCCCAGATATTGACGTTCTGGATCGTCACGCCTTCCGCCTTCGCCGTCGCCAGCGCGGAGGCAAGCCATTGCGGGAATGAAGGATCGTCCGCTGGACCAAGCCCGGTGGCGCTCGACCCGGCGCCGGTTTCGGCGATCGTCAGGGGCTTGTCATGCAGCTTGGCAAACGCGATCGCATTTTCGAGCGACCAGCCGGCGCTGCCCAGGCCTGGCGTCGGGTTCCACTGCGAGGCGTTCGAATATTGCCAGAAATGCTCGAGATCGGTGACGCTTGCGGCCCAGGTGCCCTGATCAGCGGCCTGCGGGCCAGGGGTGGTCGCCGTGGCGCTGGACCAGGTGGTCAGGTCGTCCGGATAGGCCGGCGAATACGCATCGGTGCCGATGATGTCGACATACTTGTCGCCGGGATAATACTGCGTCGGGTCGACGCCCGAGTTGATGTCGGACGGATTCCAGACCACCTGGGCCGTGATCCCGTCCGCGGCCCCCGCCGCGTGGATCAGATCGGCAACGTGCTGAAAGGCGGCGACGAAATCGGCCTGCGCCGTCGGACTGCTGCTGTTGCCGGGCGCCCAGGGCATGAAATTGCCGTTGAACTCGTAGCCGATGCGGAACTGCGCGGTCTTGTATCCGTTCTGCGCCCAGGCATCGACGATCGCGGTATAGTCGGAATCGTACTGGCCGGAGACGATCTGCTGGTAGAACGTGTCCACGTTGCTCCAGCCGCCGGCATCGCTGGCGAGCGGAACGCCGACCACCGGCACGGTCCCGGATGCCGGACCGACATAGGCGGCGCCCGTCTGGGCCCAGGACCAGGCGTTCCAGGACGCGCTGGCCCCCCAGGACGAAGGGTCCTGGCTGAAATCGGTGAACGTGTCCATGAACTGCGGCCGGGCGCCGCCCATGTCCTGCACGAACGCCGCGTACTGGCTCTCGAAAGCCGCTTCTGCGGTGGGGTCGTTGCCGTTGGGCGAGCCAACGTACACGCCCAATGGGAAGGGAGTCGTCGCCACGGGCTGTTCCTCGCGCGTTGGTTTCCGGCGCGATCACATCCCAGTCATGGAACCGAAGCCGTGAATAGCTGCCGCGTGGAACTTGTATTTTCCGACCGCCTACAGGACGGTTTCACTGGTCCCCGCCGGAAGCGGCGCAGTTCCGCCGCTTCCGGCGGGACCGCCGGTTCCGCCGGTTCGTCCGTACAGATGACGACGAACGGCATGACGCTCCGATTCGCCGGCCGGGCTTCCCGGCCCGCCGGGACGGCGCCCGCAAGCAGCCGATATTTTTATAACGATGTCATGACATCGCGCCGCGGCTCCAGCGCGCTCCGCAGCCCCTTGATCGCGCCGCTCAGATACTCGGTCAGCGCCCGGACCCGCGGCATGAGGCGGATGTCGCGATGCACGGCGAGCCACAGCTCGCGGGTCGGCGGCTGGCAGGGCGGGAGGAGCGGGACCAGCCGCCCCTCCGCCGCCGCCGGGTCGCCGAGATACCGGGCCAGGCACGCCACCCCGATGCCGTCGATCGCGGCGGCTCGCATCGCGTAGCGGCTGTTGGTGCGCATCGTCACGGTTGCGCGTGCCGCGATCTCCTGCAGCCACGCCATCTCCGGCGTCTGCATCAACGCCTCGTGCGCCAGGATCACGCCGTGCCCGACGGCGCCGGCCGCGAAATCGGGCATGCCGAACCGCGCGAGATAGTCTGCGCTCGCGTACAGCCCGGTGGCGATATCGGCGAGCTTGCGCACCGCAATGTCCGCTTGCGGAAGCCGCGCGAGCCGGAGCGCCACGTCCGCCTCGCGCCGGGCCAGGCTCAATGAGCGGGTGCCGACCAGCAATTCGATCGCGATGCGTGGGTAACGCTGGCGGAACGTCGCCAGCAGCGGCGACAGGATCTCGACCGCGAAGGTTTCCACCGCGGTCACGCGCACGACGCCCTCAAGGCGGACGTCCTGGCCCGAGATCGCGCGCTCCACCGCCAGCGCCTCGACCTCGATCCGCTCGACATGGCCGAGCACCAGCTCGCCCGCCGAGGTCAGCACGTAGCCGGCGGGGGTTTTCTGCAGCAGCCGGGCGCCGGCGCGCGCTTCCAGCCCGGCAAGCCGGCGGCCCATGGTGGATTGCTGCACCCCGAGCGCCCGCGCCGCGCCCGAGAGCGACCCGTGCCGGGCAATGGCGAGAAAGGATCGCAGATCGTCCCAGGTCAACATTCGCACAGCTTACCCGGGAAATCGGCGCAACCCCATGCGTGGGCGCATAGGGACTCGCCGGATTCGGGCAATCCCGTCACGATCGCTAGGCGTGTAATGGATCCTCGACCAGGCAAACCAGGAGTCCGACCGATGATAGACACCCGTACGTCGCCCTACGCCGCGCTGCTTTTGCGGATCACGATGGGAGGGCTTTTCCTCGCCCACGCCGGCCTGAAGTTTTTTGTCTTCACGCCCGCCGGGACCGAAAAATTCTTCGCCAGCCTCGGGCTGCCGGGGTCGTTCGGCCTGGTGGTCATGGGGCTCGAAGCGATCGGCGGAGTGGCGTTGATCCTTGGCGTCCTGACCCGTGTCTTCGCGATCTTGCTGGCTGGCGACCTGCTCGGCGCGATCGCGCTCGTGCACATCCACAACGGCTTCTTCTTCAATTCGCCCGGGGGCGGCTGGGAATACCCGGCGTTCTGGGCGATCGCCCTGATCGCGCTGGCACTGCTGGGCCCGGGGGCCTTTGCGCTGAAGGCCGGCCCGAGCAGCTGAATCGCGCCCCGGGGCGGACCCGTGCGGCGGCGCCGGGATCGGCACCAACGCCAATCCCGGCGCGCATCGCGCGCGCGCCGGCCGTTTGCCGCTACACGTCGAGGTTCGCGACTTTGAGCGCGTTGCCGACGATGAACTCACGCCGCGGTTCGACCACGTCGCCCATCAAGGTGCTGAAGACCTGGGCGGCATCCTCGGCATCCCCGATCTTCACCTGCAACAGGGTGCGGGCCGCGGGATCGAGCGTGGTGTGCCAGAGCTGATCGGGATTCATCTCCCCCAGCCCTTTGAAGCGCTGCACCGTCAGGCCGCGCCGTCCATGCGCCAGGATGCGTTCGAACGCCGAGGCCGGCCCCATCGCCTCGGCTTCCTGCTGATCGAGCTTGAGCCGCGCCGGGGCGGCGAAGCGCTCCGCCAGCGCACCCGCGCGTTCGGCGAGCCAGCGTGCCTCGGCGCTGCGCAGCCCGGCGGGGTCCAGCATGTGTTTCTCGGTCACGCCGCGCACCACCCGCGCGAGGGTCAGCCCGGCGGCGTCGGCCGCCACCACCCAGCCCCGCTCGGTCGGCGCCGACACCGCATCCAGCCGTGCGGCCAGTCCGGGCGCTGCCGCGGTCGCACGTGCCGGATCCGCCGACAGGACGCCGGCGATCGCCGCCTGCTCCAGCAGCGCCAGCGGAATGTTCCCGGCCAGGCGCTGCAGCCGCGAGGTCGCTTCCCGCAGCCACGTGACCTCCGCCCGCAATTCCGGCCCGGCGAAGCTGCGTCCGTCGGCGTAGGTCAGCGAGGCGGCGGCCAGCGCCTTTTCCAGCAGGAACTCCTCCAGCGCCCGGTCGTCCTTCAGATAGCGCTCCTCGTTGCCCCGCTTGGCGCGGAACAGCGGCGGCTGGGCGATGAACAGGTGGCCCCGGGCGATCAGCTCCGGCATCTGGCGGAAGAAGAAGGTCAGCAGCAGGGTGCGGATGTGCGACCCGTCCACGTCGGCGTCCGTCATGATGACGATGCGGTGGTAGCGCAGCTTGGCGGCATCGAATCCGCCCTGCTCCGGTTCGCCCTGGCCGATGCCGGTGCCGAGCGCGGTGATCAGGGTGCCGATCTCGGCGCTGCCCAGCATGCGGTCGAAGCGGGCGCGCTCGACGTTGAGGATCTTGCCTTTCAGCGGCAGGATCGCCTGGAACTTGCGGTCGCGCCCCTGCTTGGCGGAGCCGCCGGCGGAATCACCCTCGACGATGAAAATCTCGCACTTGGCCGGATCGCGTTCCTGGCAATCGGCGAGCTTGCCCGGCAAGGAAGACACGTCGAGCACGCCCTTGCGCCGGGTCAGCTCGCGCGCCTTGCGCGCTGCCTCCCGCGCCGCCGCCGCATCCATCACTTTCTGCACCAGCGACTTGGCTTCCTTGGGGTGCGTCTCCAGCCAATGCCCCAGCGCATCTGCGACCGCGGCCTGCACCACCGGCTGCACTTCCGAGCTGACCAGCTTGTCCTTGGTCTGCGAGGAGAATTTGGGGTCCGGCACCTTCACCGACAGCACCGCGGTCATGCCCTCGCGGATGTCTTCCGGCGCCAGTTGCAGGTTTTCCTTCTTGCCCATCCCTTCGGCGTATTTGCTCACCACCCGGGTCAGCGCCGCCCGGAATCCGGCCAGGTGCGCGCCGCCGTCGCGCTGCGGGATGTTGTTGGTGAAGCAGAGCATCGTCTCGTGGAAGCTGTCGTTCCACGACAGCCCGAACTCGACCCGGATGCCCAGCGCGTCGTCGGCGGTGCGCAGACTGATCGGCGGCGAGAACACCGGGTTCTTCGCCCGATCCAGCCAGGCGACGAATGCCACCAGCCCACCGTCGTATTTCAGGGTCACTTCCTGCGCCGGCGTGTGGCGCTCGTCGCGCAGCACGATGGCAAGGCCGGAGTTGAGGAAGGCGAGTTCCCGCAACCGGCGCTCGAGCAGCGGGAAATCGAATTCGGTGTGCGTGAAGGTCGCAGGACTCGGCTTGAACGTCACCTCCGTGCCGCTGCCGCGCGCGGCCGGGCCGACGACCCTGAGCGGCGCGACGGCGTCGCCGTTCTCGAAGCGGATCATGTGCTCCTCGCCCAGGCGCCAGATCCGCACGTCCATCCATTCCGACAGCGCGTTCACCACCGCGGCGCCGACGCCGTGCAGCCCGCCCGACACCTTGTAGGAGTTCTGGTTGAACTTGCCGCCCGCGTGCAGCCGGGTCAGCACCACCTCGGCGGCCGAGACGCCTTCTTCCGGATGGATGTCGGTGGGAATGCCGCGGCCGTCGTCGCGCACGGTCACGCTGCCGTCGCCGTTCAGCACCAGCTCGACATGGCTCGCGAACCCGGCCTGCGCCTCGTCGACCGCATTGTCGATGATCTCGAAGGCCATGTGATGCAGCCCGGAGCCATCGTCGGTGTCGCCGATATACATGCCGGGCCGCTTGCGCACGGCATCGAGGCCACGCAGCACCGAAATGGAGGCGGCGTCGTAGGGGTCGAAGTCGGGGGGCGTGGCGGCGGGTTCGGACATGCCGAGGGATCGCTCCGGGCTGTTGAAAGGATACTCTAGATATATAGCCGCCACAGCATCGGAGCGACAGGGGAAAGCTCCCGGGCGGCGGTACAAATGACCCAAAGCGGGCGCATCTGGCCGGCGCAGCACGCATGCCCACCGCGGCCGCGGCGGCGATCGTCACGGCCAACCTCCCCCTATCCTCCCTCACCGCCAAACCCGGGGTCCTGGGTCAGCATCCCGCCCCCGGTGCGCAGCGCTTCGGCGATCCCGCGCAACGGCAGAAAGATGTCCCGGTCCGTCCCGGTCAGCAGCACCTGGGCGGGCAACGCCACCAGCGCCGCGAACAGCGCCGCCCGGCGGGCGGGATCAAGATGCACCGCCGGCTCGTCCAGCAGCAGCAGCGGCGAGAACCCGCGCGCCGCGGCGATCAGCCCGGCATGCGCCAGCACCAGCCCGACCAGCATCGCCTTCTGCTCCCCGGTGCTGGCGAGCGCGGCGGGATGGCCGGATGCGGCGTCCCGCAGCACGAGGTCGCAGCGCTGTGCCCCCAGGATGGCGGTTCCGGCCGCGGCGTCGCGCTCGCGGCTGGCGCCGAGTTGCGCGCGCAGCCAATCCTCCACCTCCACCGCGGGCGCCGCCGCCAGGCGCGCCGCCACGTCCGACTGCACCTCGACCCGGACCCGCGGAAACCCCTCCACAAGACCGGCCGCCAAGGTCGTGTCCAGCCGCGCCGCCAGGGCCGTGCGGGATGCGGTGGCGGCCACGCCGTGGCGGGCCATCGCGTCTTCGAGCGCCGCCAGCCAGGCGGCATCCCGGCGGCCACGCGCGAGCAGCCGGTTGCGGCCGGCCATCGCCGCGTCGTGCGCCGCAACCTCCCGCGCATGGCCGGGTTCGAGCGCCCAGACGAGGCGGTCGAGGAAGCGACGGCGGCCCGATGCCCCCTCCTGGAACAGCCGGTCCATCTGCGGGGTCAGCCAGACGGCGGCCAGCCGGGCCGCCACGTCTGCCTGGCTGCGCGGGGCGGCCCCGTCCAGGCGGAAGACCCGCCGGTCCGCCGGACCGTCCGGCGGCGAGCCGGTGCCGACATCCAGGGCCCCGTCCGGGGTCGCGAAGCGCCCGGCCACCGCCCAGGGGGCGGGCGACACCGGGCCAGTGGGGTCCGGACGCCGGGCGAGATCGGAGATCCGCGCCCCCCGCAGGCCACGGCCGGGCACCAGCAGCGAGATGGCTTCCAGCAGATTGGTCTTCCCGCTGCCGTTGGGGCCGAACAGCACCGCAATGCGCGCCGCCGGCCGCCAGGTGAGCGCAGCGTAGCTGCGGAACCCGGTGAGCGACAGGCGGAGCAGCCGCAACCCCGCATCGCCCCCGCCCTGGACCGTGCCCTGGACCGTGCCCTGGACCGCGTCCCGGACCGCTTCCCGGACCACCTCCCCTGGGCCGCCTTGCCCGTTCGCCGTCGCGGCCGGCGCCGTCACCAGACACACCCGGGCGGTCGGCCGAGGCCGACCCCAGGACCGGATCGCCCGGCACGCGGCCTGCCTTCCCGGGGCGCGGCCCCGGGTCTAGCCTCGCGCCGCGTCCTGACGAACTCAGGGGAGGAACCAGTCGCCATGCAAATCACCGCCGCCGTGTTTCGCGCCGTGGGCACCCCGCTCACCGTGGAAACGGTCGAACTCGACTCGCCGCAGGGGCACGAGGTGCTCGTGCGCACCGTCGCCACCGGCGTCTGCCACAGCGACCTGCACGTGGTCGATGGCCTGGGCCGTTTCGCGCTCGACAAGCCGTTCGTGCTCGGCCACGAAGGCGCCGGCGTCGTGGAAGCGGTGGGGCCGGACGTGACCACCTTGCAGCCGGGCGATCACGTCGTCGCCTGCCTGTCGGGCTTCTGCGGCACCTGCCGGCAATGCCTGTCCGGCCACCCCAACCTCTGCACCGGCGGCATCGTCAACCGCCCCGCCGGCGCCACGCCGCGGCTGTCGCAGGACGGCCAGCCGTTCCAGACCTTCGCCGGCATCGGCAGCTTCGCCGAGAAAATGCTGCTGCACGAGAATTCGCTGGTAAAGATCGCCCCCGACCTGCCGCTTGACCGCGCCGCGCTGGTGGGCTGCGGCGTGCTCACCGGCGTCGGCGCCGCGCTGCGCAGCGCCGGGCTGCACGCGGCGCAGACGGTGGCGGTGTTCGGCTGCGGCGGCGTCGGGCTGTCCATCGTGCAGGGCGCGCGCATCGGCGGCGCCCGGCAGATCATTGCTGTCGACATGTTCGACGGCAAGCTGGCGATGGCGCGCGAGTTCGGCGCCACCCATGCCGTGAACAGCATGACGGAAGACCCGGTCGCCGCCGTGCGCGCGCTGACCGGCGGCGCCGGCGTCGACCACGCCTTCGAAGCAGTCGGCAACGCCACCCTGGTGCGCCAGGCGATCGAGAGCCTGGCGATCCGCGGGACCGCCACCATCGTCGGCGTACTGCCGCCGGACGCCATGATCAGCTTCCCCTGGATGGCGATCCGGCCGGAATGCAAAGTGCAGACCTCACGCATGGGATCGAACCAGTTCCGCACCGACATCCCGGCCTATCTCGACTTCTACCGCCAGGGCCGGCTCAACCTGGACGCCATGGTGACAAGGCGCGGCCGGCTGGACGAGATCAACGACGCCTTCCGCGCCATGAAAGCCGGCGAGGTCGCCCGCACCGTGCTGCTGTTCGATTGAGCCAGGGAGACGCATCATGCTGACGGTCACCCGCGACCTGACGCTGCCGACCGCCATCACCGGCTCCTACCCGCGCCCGCTGTGGTACGACGCCAACCTGGGCGGACGGTCGTTCAAGACCGCGCTCGGCGACTCGCTGTTCCGCGAACAATACCTGGATGCCGTCACCGCGGTGATCAACGCGCAGGAGGCCGCCGGGCTCGATATCGTCACCGACGGCGATTCACGCTTCGACCTCGCGGTCGGCGGCAAGTCCTGGTTCTTCTATCCGATCGAGCGCATGGGCGGCATCACCGGCCATCGCGACACCTCGCGTCTCTGGATGCAACGCCACGGCCTGCGCCCCGGCAAGATCCTGTGGGAAGTGCAGGAGGCGTACCAGCCCGGCGTCGTCACCGGCAAGCTGACCCGCGGGCCGCTCGAATACGCCGCGCTCTGGAAGACCGCGCAACGCCTGACCGACAAGCCGGTGAAGTTCGGCGCCATCGCCGGCCCCACCCTGGCCGGCATGCTGTGGAACGAGTTCTACCCGGACGACCGGGCGATGATCCTCGATCTCTGCGACATCATGAACGCGGAACTGAAGGAACTGGCCGCCGCCGGCTGCCGGCTGATCCAGGTCGAGGAGCCGCCGCACCACATGCGGGCGCAACAACCCGACTGCACCGACGACGACCTCGCTTTCCTCACCGAAGCCTTCAATCGCCAGCTCGCCGGCGTGGAGGCCGAGATCTGGGTCCACACCTGCTGGGGCAACCCCAACCAGCAGCGCGTGCACTGGGAGGTGCCGAGCTACGCCCGCGCCCTGCCCTACCTGCTGCAGCTGAACGCCGACGTCATCACCTTCGAGTGCGCCAGCAGCTTCGGCAAGGACCTGCCGCTGTTCGCACAACACCAGACCGACAAGAAAATCGGCATCGGCGTGGTGAACCATTGCAACACCGTGGTCGAACCGGCCGAGCACGTCGCCGCGCTGATCCGCAAGGCGATGGACTACATCCCGCCGGAACGCCTAGTGGTCACCACCGATTGCGGCTTCGGCCGCGAAGGCCTCAGCCGGCGCATCGCCTACTACAAATGCGTCGCCCTGGTCGAAGGCACCAACCTCGTCCGCCGCGACCTCGGCCTGCCCGAAGCCCGGGTGCGGGCCGCGGACCCGGCGCTCGCCTTCGCCGGCGGCGCGTAGGAAAGGCCAAGGGGGCGAAAGGCCAAGGGGGCGAAAGGCCAGGGGGCCGCGCACCCTGGCCTGCCTTCGCTATCCCGCAGCCGCGACCGCGCCCGCGGTCTTGCGCACCTCGTCCACCGCCGCGCGGGCGGCACGGGCCATCAGGCCGCTGTCGTTGGCGACGGTGACGAAGCGGAAGCCCATGCCGATCATGCGCGCGGCATAGGCGGCGGTGCCGTTGTGCAGGCCGGCGAACAGGCCCCGCTTGGACGTTTCGCGGATCAGCATCTCGTAGATGCCGAGGATCTTCGGTTCCTCGCGATCGAGGATCGGCACCATGCCGAGCGAGAACCCGAGATCGGAGGGGCCGACATAGATGCCGCTGATGCCGGGCACGTCCAGGATCGCCTCGATGTTGTCGATCGCCTCCTGGGTCTCAATCATCGGCACCACCAGCACCTCGTCGTTGGCGATGCTCTGGTAGCTGCTCGCCTCGCCGTAGGCGGCGGCGCGGATCGGGCCGTTGCTGCGCTTGCCGGCAGGCGGATACAGGCAGGCATCGACCAGCCGTTGCGCTTCCGCCTTGTTGTTCACCATCGGGCAGATGATGCCCCAAGCACCGCCGTCCAGCGCCTTGCCGATGATGCCCGGCTCGTTCCACGGCACCCGCACCAGCGGCGTGACGGGCTGCGCGCCCATGCCGTGGAAGCATTGCACCATCGAAAGATAGTCCTGCACCCCGTGCTGCATGTCGACGGTGACGCTGTCCCAGCCGCACTGGGCCATGACCTCGGCGGAGAAGCCGGAGGGGATGGCGAGCCAGCCGTTGACGACGGCCTTGCCCGCTTTCAATCGTGCTTTGACCTTGTTGACCATCGGTCGGTTTCCTTCCTGCAAGACGGCGGACGCTAGGCGCGGGTGCCGACCCGGTCAATCGAGCTCCGATCCGGCCAGCGTTTCGGTTTGAAAAGCAAACCGGCGCCCGGCGGGCGGGATCATGCGCCGGCGGGCGCGAACGGCAGGGCGATACGCCGCCGCGGCCAGGCCGGCGCCGGGGGCGCGACCCATGGGCGGTCGCCGCGCCGTCCGTGAACGGTCTCCAGCCGCGCGCCGTGCCGTCCCAGCCAGAGCGCGATCCCGCCGTCCCGACGCGCGCGGCGCCGTCCGACGCGCACGGGGGCCGCGC
>JAGWSV010000171.1 GCA_028869315.1 Rhodospirillales bacterium | reverse complement strand
GGACTCCTCGCATGGGCCGCGGACGCATACGCTTCCGCACTCCGCCAGACAAGCGGCGGCGATTTTTCGGCCCGCGACAAGTCGAGGCGCTGCGCGCCGACGCCTGATGCCGGCGCCGTCGGGCACCCGGGTGCGTGCGACGCTTGACCTTGCCTATATCCCCCTGTCACTCCCCCCGATGTCACCCCCCCCTGTCGCTTTGGCACCGCCCCACTTTGGCATCGCCCGTCCCCGCGGCTCGCGGGGCATCCCTGCAGGACTTGCCGCCGCGTCATGCCCTCCTCCGCGCCTCCGCCCCCGACTGCGGCCGTCGCCGCCACTGCGACGGTCACCGAAGACGAAGCCGGCCTGCGGCTCGACCGTTGGCTGCGCCGCCGTCAGCCGGGCTTGCCGCAGAGCGCGATCCAGAAGCTTTGCCGCACCGGCCAGCTGCGGATCGACGGACACCGGGCGGAGGCTGCAACCCGACTCGCGCCCGGCCAGGCGGTGCGCCTGCCGCCGCTGGCCGCCGCACCGCAGCCCGCGGCCGCGGAACCACGCCGTCCGCCCGACCCGAAGCTCGCCGAGGCGCTGCAACGCGCCGTGCTGTACCGCGACGACCAGGTGCTCGTGCTGAACAAGCCCCCCGGACTGCCGGTCCAGGGCGGTCCCGGCATCACCGTGCATCTCGACGCGGCGATGGACGCCCTGCGTTTCGGCGCCGATCGTCCCCGGCTGGTGCACCGGCTCGACCGCGACACATCCGGCGTGCTGGTCCTGGCGCGCACGCCCGGGGTGGCGGCGAAGCTGGCCGCCGCGTTCCGCAGCCGTTCAGTGGAAAAGACCTACTGGGCGGTGGTCGCCCGCCTGCCGGTGCCGTCGGAGGGCCGGATCGACCTGCCGCTCCGCCGCTTCAGCGGGCTGCGCGGCGGGCGCACCGCGCCGGCGGAGCGGTCGGATCCCGAAGCGGCGCGCGCGATCACCGAGTTTCGCACGCTCGATCATGCCGGCAAGCTCGCCTGGCTCGAACTCCAGCCGCTGACCGGGCGCACGCATCAGTTGCGGGTGCATTGCGTGGCGATCGGCGCGCCGATCCTGGGCGACGTGACCTACGCCGAACCGGACCAGAACGGCGCCTTCGCCGCCACCGTCTCCGGTCTGTCGGAGGCGATGCACCTGCACGCGCGCCGCCTGGTCCTGCCGCATCCCGCGGGCGGCAGGCTGGTGGTGGAGGCGGACCTGCCTCCCCACATGCAACAAAGCTTTCGGACCCTTGGCTTCGTGGAGCCGCCGCCGGCGGCGCCGCGGCGCGGACCGGGGGAAAAGACGTGACAGAACGGAGCAAGCCGTGAGCGCACCCTCTTCGCCTGGCTCTTCCCCTCGACCTTCGCCCCGACCTTCCGGGGGCCGACGGATCCTGCGCCGGCTGCTTTTCGGCCTCGGCGCGCTGGTGGTGGTGGCGATCGCCGCGGTCGTCGTGTTCGTTCTGACGTTCAACGCCAACCGCTACAAGTCGCGCATCGAAGCGGCGGTGCGCCAGGCCACCGGCCGTTCCCTGACCCTGGCCGGGCCGATCACCCTCAAGCTCTCGCTGCATCCGACGATCGAGGCGACCGACGTCGCTCTCGCCAACCCGCCCGGCTTCTCCCGGCCGGACCTGGCGCGGCTGCAGGCGCTGGACTTGCAGCTTAATCTGCCGGCGTTGCTGCATTGGACGGTTGCGATCGACCGGCTGGTGCTGGTGCGGCCGGATATCCTGCTGGAGCGCCTGAAGACGGGGGCGGTGAACTGGCATTTCACCCCGCTCGCCGCGCCGGCAGGGACTTCCCCGGCGGCGTCCGGAAGCGGCGGGTCGTCGGGCGCCGGCCAAGGCGCTCCTTCGGCCGGATCTTCGTCGGCTGGCGCTCCCTCCGGCGCCACGCAGGCGGCGAAGCCGGCAGGCGCCGCCGTGTTCGTCCAGGACCTCCGGATCGACAACGGGACCATCGGCTATCGCGACGACAGGACCGGGAAGCAGACCACCATCGCCCTCAGCCAGGCGCGCCTGCGCGCCGCCAATCCGGACGCGCCGCTCCGGCTTGACGCCACGGCGACCGTGAACGGTGTCCCAGTTGCCCTCAGCGGCACGACCGGCTCGCTGGCGGCCTTGCAGCAACCCGGCTCCCAGCCTTGGCCGCTGCGGCTCGCGCTGTCCGCGGCCGACGCGAAGCTGGCGGCGAATGGCACGATCGCCGATCCGGCGGCGGGACGCGGGATGGCGATCGCGCTCGACCTGCGCATCCCCAACCTGGCGGCGCTCGGCTCGCTGGGGGGAACCGCCTTGCCGGCGGTGAAGCAGATCGCGCTGACCGGCCGGTTGACGGTGCCCGAATCGGTGGCGCAGGGCGCCAGCCTGCAGAACCTCGCCCTGACCCTGCCGCAGGGGCGGGTGACCGGCACGCTTGGGCTGCGTATGGGCCCGGTACCGCGAATCGCCGGCACGCTCTCTTCCCCGGGCCTGGACGCCGATGCGCTCCTTGCCGAGTTCCGCGGCCCGGCGGTGGGGCCGGCGCCCTCTGGATCGGCGCCCTCCGGACGGGCGCCCTCCGGACCGGCCGGCGCCGCCGGCAGGGCCAAACCCTCCGGGGCCGCGTCGGGGCTGGTTTTCTCCGACGCGCCGCTGCCGTTCCCGCTGCTGCGTCAGGCCGACGCCGATCTGCACGTGTCCGTCGCTGCGCTGAAAAGCGGCGGTGAGACGGTCCGCGACCTCGCGTTCCACCTGGTCCTGTCCGGTGGGAAGCTGTCCGTCGCGCCGTTCACCGCCGCCCCGCCGGCGGGAAAACTGTCGCTGCGCCTGACGGTGGACGCGGCCCGCCCGGTGCCGCCGGTGGCGCTGGTCGTGCACGCGCCGGGCCTGTCGCTCGCGTCGCTGCTGACCTTGGCCGGGCAGAAGGGGGTGGCGCGCGGCGACGTCGCGATCGACGCCGACCTGCACGGCGTCGGCACCAGCCTGCACGGCATCGCCGCCGGGCTCGACGGCGTGGTGGTCGCGACCATGACGGGCGGCACCATCGACAACGCGGTGGTCAACCGGATGTTCGGCCGGCTGCTGGCGCAGGCCAACATCCCGGGGCTGCTCACGCATGGCGGATCGAGCGACATCCGCTGCTTCGCGATGCGGCTGGTCGCCCGCAACGGCGCGGCGCGGCTCGATCCGTTCCTGTTTTCCTCCACGCTCAATACGATCGATGGCAGCGGCACGATCAACCTGGGGGCCGAGACCCTGGACCTGATGATGCATCCGCAAGGCCGGGTGGGCGGCACCGGCTTTGCGGTGCCGGTCCGGGTCAGCGGTCACCTCGCGCATCCGACGATCGCGCTCAGCAGGAGCGGGACGGCGGAAGCCGGGATCGGCGCCGCGCTGTCACTGCTCGGCGGCAAGAAGGTCGGCGTGCCGCAGGCGCTGCAGGCGACCGGGCCGTCCTGCGCCAGTGCGCTGGCGCTGGCCCGCGGCCAGAAGCCGCCGCCGGCCGCGGCCCCGGTTGCCGCGCCGCACGCTGCGCCCGCGCCGACGGCTCCGGCGCAGAAGCCGCCCAATCCGGGGGACCTGCTGCGCAAGCTGTTCCGCTGAGGGGCCACGGACGAATGCCGGCCATCTGTCGGAGCAGCGGGCACATGCATATGGTTTCGATGACATCTCGGGTCTGCAGGGGACGCTGCCTGATGCCGCCCGGAGCCCATGCGTTCGGAGACCCCGGATCCGGAAACCAGGCGTCCGGGCGCCGGACATGAAACGCTTCTGGACCGAGGCGGGGATCGACCGGGGGCCCGAGGGCCACGCCATCCTGCTCGATGGCAAGCCGATGCGCCTGCCAGGGGGCGCGGTTCTGCTTGTCGGCCCGCCCGCGCTCGCGGCGGCGATCGCTGCCGAGTGGCAGGCGGCCGGCGGCGCTGCGGGCGGGGAGATGAGCTTCGCCGATACCCCGCTGACCCGTCTTGCCGGCACCGCGCAGGAGCGGATCGCCCCCGATCCCTGGCCCACGGTCGACGCCATCGCCCGCTACGGCGAGACCGACCTGCTGTGCTACCGCGCGGAGACGCCGGCAATCCTGGCGCGGCGCCAGCACGAGGCCTGGCAACCCTGGCTCGACTGGGCGACCCGCACGCTGGACGCGCCGCTACGGGTCGCCAGCGGGATCGTGGCCGTGCGCCAGCACCAGTCGAGCATCGCCGCCTTGCGCCGGGCGGTGGCCGGGCAGGACGCGCTGGCGCTCGCAGCGCTCGGCGTCGCGGTGCCGGCACTGGGAAGCCTGGTGCTGGGACTGGCGCTCGCCGCGGGCGCGCTGGACGCGTCGACGGCGCACGCGCTGGGCGCGCTCGACGAGCTTTACCAGGCTGAGTTGTGGGGCGAGGACGCGGACGCGCTGGCGCGGCGGCAGGCGGCGGCAGCGGATATCGCGCTGGCGGAGCGCTTCCTGGCCTTGGCGCGCGGCGGCGCCAGGCCGGATGCGCCGGAGGCGGGCGGTCCGGGCGCGGCGGGAGGCGGGGACGGGACGTGGCAACGAAACGGCTGATTCTGCGTGGCCGGGTGCAGGGCATCGGGTTCCGCGCCTGGCTGGTGGCGCAGGCGGAAACGCTCAGGGTGTCCGGCTGGGTACGCAACCGCGCGGATGGCGCGGTCGAAGCGCTGCTGGCCGGGGAAACCGACGCGGTCGAGGAACTGGCCCGCCTGTGCCGACGGGGACCGCCGCTGGCCGAAGTGGTGAGCATCGTCGAGGAGTTGGCCGACCCGCCGGACCAACCGGGATTCCGGCAACTCCGCTGATGGGCCCGCCGATGCGACACGGGCGGATTGTCGTTCGCGAACGGGAACTCGTCGTGCAGGACGGACCATGCCGGTCCGGCTCGTCGAGGTGTTTGCCGTTCCCGGCCATGCGGACACGATCGCGGCCATCGCGAACCTTGCCGGCATCATGCTCGGCGTGGTCTGCGCCGCGGACGTGGATCGAGCGGCGGGCGGCGCCGCAATCGACCCGTATCAGCCTCGCGATCGGCTTCGCGCTGCTATCTCACGAGGTCGCGTCACCGAGGGGCTGCCGCCGACTGATCGGCCACGCGGGCCGCGCCCTGCGCCTTGCACCATTGTGCCACCTGGGCATGGGTCGCGAACCAGCAGCTGCCCTTGGCCTTCATGTGCGCGATCAGACGCTCCACCACCGGCATGCGGGAGCGGTGGCCGCTGATATGCGGGTGCATGGTCAGCAGGAACAGCCCGCCTTCGTTCCAGGCGCCATCGAACTCGGCGCGGAAGATCTCCTCCACCGCCGAAGGCGGCGTATAGGGCCGCAGCGCCGAAAAGCGCAGCATGTTGTAGTACACCGCATCGTCGCGGATCCATTCCGGCGGCAGTTCGACGATGCCGGTCGGAACGCCCTGGTCGGTCAGTTCGTAGGCGTCGTCGTCGGCCATCAGGCTGCTGTCGTAGAGCAGCCCCATCTCGCGGATGATGTCGAGCGTGTTGACCGAGAAATCCCAGCTTGCGGTGCGGATGCCGATCGGCGCGGTGCCGGCGAGCCGGGTCAGGACCTCGGCGGCGCGGAAGGTCAGGTCGCGTTCGGCGCCCGGGGGCAGGGTGGTGTTGGCCTCGTGGATCCAGGAATGGATGCCGATCTCGTGGCCGGCGGCGGCGACCGTACGCACTTCGTCCGGATAGAGCAGGGCGGCGACGGCGGGGTAGAAGAAGCTCACCGGGATCGCCTCCCGCTCCAGCAGGCGCAGGATGCGGGGCATCGCCTGGCGGTTGCCGTACTGGCCCTGGCTGATGCGCATCGGGCTTTCGTCGTTGTCGCGCAACGGGATGGTTTCGTGGTCGGCGTCGAACGACAGCGCGACCGCGCAGCGTGCTGCGTTGGGCCAGGACGCGGGACGCAGGCTCCGCCCGGCGCGGGCGCGGCCGATGATCTGGCGCCAGGTGACCTCCGGCCACTGCCAGGGTTCGCCGTCCGGGTGCCGTCTGGTCGGGTCGGTCATGGTAGGGTTTCCTCTGCCGTGCGCCGCCGCCATGCTGCGCGCGAAACCCGCACGAGGGGAAGCGCCATGCCCGAACCGGATCCCGCCCTGCTCTCCGCCGAGGAGATGCTCGCCCGCTACGCCGCCGGCTCGCTCAGCCCGGTCGACGTGCTCCAGGCCGTCACCGAGCGCATCGCCCGGCGGAACCCGGCGCTGAACGCGTTCGTCCTGCTCAACCCGCGGGCGCTGGACGCGGCGGCGGAGAGCGCGAACCGCTGGCGCGCCGGCCGGCCGCTGGGCGTGCTGGACGGCGTGCCGGTGACGGTGAAGGACCTCGTGGACGTCGCCGGCTTTCCGACCCGCCGCGGCTCCCGCCTGACCGACCCCGCGCCGGTGGCCGACGACGCGCCGATGGTGCTGGGGCTGAAGGCGGAAGGCGCGGTGATCCTGGGCAAGACCACCACCACCGAATTCGGCTGGAAGTCGCCGGGTGACTGCCCGCTGACCGGCATCACTCGCAACCCGTGGAACCCGGAACGGACGCCCGGCGGCTCGTCCGCCGGCGCCGGCGCGGCGGGGGCGGCGGGGTTCGGGCCGCTGCATATCGGCACCGACGCCGGCGGCTCCATCCGCATTCCCGCCGCCTGGTGCGGGCTCGTCGGGCTGAAGCCGAGCTACGGGCGCATCCCGCAATGGCCGGCCGGCGCCTTCGCCGCGGTTGCCTGCGCCGGACCGATGACCCGCACGGTGAGCGACGCGGCGCTGATGCTCTCGGCGATGGCGCGGTTCGACGCGCGCGATCCGTTCTGCCTGCCCGACGATCCGCGCGACTGGCGCGAGGGGATCGACGATGGAGTCGGCGGATTGCGGGTTGCGGTGCTGCCGCGCCCCGGGTTCGATGCGCCGGTCGATGCCGACGGCATCCGCGCGGTCGAGCAGGCGGCGGCGCTGCTCGCCGAAGCGGGCGCGGATGTGGAGGAGGTCGAGGCGGACCTGCCCGACACCAGGCTGGTGTTCTCCCGGGTCTGGGGCGCGGCGCTGGCGCGGCTGGTGCTGTCCTTCCCGCCGGAGAGCCGCGACCGCCTGGATCCCGGCCTGCTGGTGGTCGCCGAGGGCATGGGGGAAATGCGCGCCATCGACATGCTGGAAGCGGACGCGCTGCGCGCCGCCGCCGGCCACGCGATGGGACGGCTGCACCAGCGCTACGACCTTGTGTTGTGCCCGACGGTTCCGGCCGGACCGCCGCTTGCCGGGACGGCGGCGGAGAACCCGGTGGAGGCGCTCTGGACCGAGTGGGCGCCCTGGACCTTCACCTTCAACCTGACCCGCCAGCCGGCGATAAGCGTGCCGATGGGGCTGCGGGCGGACGGGATGCCCGGCTCGGTGCAGATCGCGGCGGCGCAGTACCGCGACGATCTGGTCTTGCGCGCGGCACGGGTTCTGGAACTGGCGGCGCCGTTCCCGGTGGCCGCCCAAAGCTAGTTACCCGGAGGTCCCCGCCCGCGGAGGCGCGGGCGGAGACCTGCGGGCGTGCCGGCGGCGAGAGCGGCGTGCGTTCGCTTGCGCTCACGCCGCCCGCTCCGGCTCATCGACTTCGCCGCGTGATGCAGAATCCCGGCGCTTCCGCCGCCGGGAATGACGCTCTATGCCCCGGCCGCAACCTTGTCTTGCGTTTTCGTTTCGAAGTCGCTGGCATCGTGGCGCTCGTGCAACTGGCTCGAAGGCTCGCCACTCACGCGGTTGACCATCCGTCCCCGCTGCACCGCCGGCCGCGCAAGCAGCATGTCGGCCCAGCGGTTGACGTGCTTGTAGTCCTGCACCTGCAGGAACTCGGCCGCCCCGTAGAGCCAGCCCTTCACCAGCCCGCCGTACCAGGGGAACACCGCCATGTCGGCGATCGTGTAGGTCTTGCCCGCGAGGTATTCGTTGTCCGCCAGCCGGCGGTCCAGCACGTCGAGCTGGCGCTTCACCTCCATGGCGAACCGATCGATCGCATATTCGATCTTGGTCGGCGCGTACGCGTAGAAGTGACCGAATCCACCGCCCAGATAGGGCGCGCTGCCCATCTGCCAGAACAGCCAGGACAGGCATTCGGTGCGCGTGTCGATGTCGGTCGGCAGGAAGGCGCCGAACTTCTCGGCAAGGTACATCAGGATCGAACCCGACTCGAAGACCCGCCGCGGCGTCGGCCCGCTGCGGTCCACCAGGGCCGGGATCTTGGAGTTCGGGTTCACCGCCACGAAACCGCTGCCGAACTGATCGCCGTCGCCGATGCGGATCAGCCAGGCGTCGTATTCCGCGCCGGCGTGACCGCTTGCCAGCAGCTCTTCGAGCATCACGGTGACCTTCACGCCGTTCGGCGTTCCCAGCGAATAGAGCTGGAGCGGGTGGCGCCCGACCGGCAATTCCTTGTCGTGGGTGGCCCCGGACACCGGGCGGTTGATGTTGGCGAACCGGCCGCCATTCGCCTTCTCCCAGGTCCAGACCTTTGGCGGCGTGTAGTCGGAAGTGCTCGACATTCCTTCGGATCTCCATACGGTTGGCGGCGCGCGCGGACGCAAGGCGCACGCCGGATTGCAGAACGGTGACGCCACGCAGGGCGCCGCACGGCGTTGCCCAGCCGTACACCACTTCGAGACAGGCTGTGAATGCCCGAGTTCGGCAATCGCGCCACCGCCGCCGGCGCCACATTTGGGACGGGCCGGCCAAGGCGGGCGCGCCGCACGGATCCTGCGCGGCGTTCAGGCCGCGCGCAGCCGCCGCATCGCATGCGCGACGATGGCCGCATGGATCGGTACGGCCGCCGCCAGCCCGGGCGCATGCGTCGGAAGCGATCCGCCGCCGGACCGTTGGATCGCGAGCAGCCCGAACGGCCCTTGGACGCGGCAGTTGGTATCATTGCGCCATCTTGATCTGTGTGATCGGCGCGTCCGTCCCCGGCGTGTGGTTTCGGCGCGACCCGGGCGAGCGAAGCCTGGCGCCGCACCCGTCACGCGGCGATCGATCCTGGTGCCGATGCGGCGCCCCGGCGGCGTTGGAAGGTTGCCGCACCGGCTGGCTCAGTGATGCCAGTCCCCGTGCCCGTGCCAGTCTCCGCGGTCATCGTCGTCCCCGCCGTGGCCCCACCAGCCCCCGCCCCAACCAATTCCGACCGACGCGGTGGCGGGGTAGCCGTAGCCGCCATACGGGTAGCCGTAGCCATAGCCGCCATACGGGTAAGCGACGCAGCCGCCGAGCGCGGCGCCCAGTCCGGCCAGCAGGAGCAGCGTGGGCAGACGGCGCAGGATCAGACGGTGGTTCATCGAACGTCTCCGTTTCCATCACAGCGGCGTGCAGGCTGGGGTGCCTTCGCGGCGGTTTGTTGGCTGTCTTGTCGCGATTTCGCCATGCTTGGGGACGATATGATCCCGACACGGCATGGGCGGCCAGCGCCGACCCTGCGTGCCCCGGCTGACTGGCAGCCGGCCGACCACCTTTGGACCGGAGCGTCTCATGCGTCCTCCGCGCCGCGTCTTCCGCCTGGTCGCGATCGTAGGCGGGCTCGCGCTGACCCTCGTACAGATGTGGCCGCTGCCGCTGTTTGCACAGGAGGGGCCGGAGAGCGCCGCGCTCACGCCGCCGGCGCGCGTGGCCCGGCTGGCCTGGACCCATGGCAGCGTGTCGTTCCGACCGTCCGGCCAGGAGGAATGGACTTCGGCAGTCCTGAACTACCCGCTGACGGCGGGGGATGGGCTGTGGACGGAGCCGGATGCCGAGGCCGGGGTACAGGTCTCCGACAGCCTCATCGCCCTCGCCCCGACCACCGAGCTCACCCTCGATCGGCTCGATCCCGGCGTGCTCGTGGCGACCGAGCCGGAAGGCGAAGTCTACCTGCGGATCGGCCGGTTGCTGCCGGGGGAGACGTATGTTCTGCGCACGCCGCGCGCGGAGGTGACCATCGCCACGCCCGGCCGCTACGCGATCGCGGCCGGCACCACCGAGGCTCCAACCCTGGTGACGGTGCTGCAAGGCACGGCCCGGGTGGAGGGACCGGGATACCTGACCCTGCGTTCCGGGCAGACGGCCGTGATCACCGGGGAGGCGAATGGTGGCGCGCGGGCTTTCGCGGCCGAGGTCGTGCCCGCCAGGCGCGACGCCTTCCTTGGCCGGATGCTGGCGCGCGAGCGTCCGCGGCCGGTTCCCGCGGCGGCGGTGCCGTCCATGGTCGTCGCGATGCCGGGCGGGGCCGACCTCGACGACTACGGCACCTGGGGGCACGACCCGGAGTACGGGACGATCTGGTATCCGCGCGTCGCGATCGGCTGGGTGCCGTATCGGGCCGGGCACTGGGCCTATATCGCGCCCTGGGGCTGGACCTGGATCGACGACGCGCCCTGGGGCTTCGCGCCGTTCCATTACGGGCGCTGGATCGAGATCCGGCGCCGCTGGGCCTGGGTGCCCGAGCCCGTCGTGGTGGTGCGCGAGGCGCCGCCATATCCGGTCTACGCGCCGGCGCTGGTGACGTTCTTCAGCGTCGGCGCCGTCGGAACGCTGCTCACCGGCTCGGTGGGCTGGGTGCCCCTTGCGCCGTTCGAGCCCTACCATCCCGGCTTCCACGCCAGCCCGCGCTACCTGCGGGAGGTGAACGATCACCAGGTGCGCAGTGCTGGCGCGATCGCCGGCTTCCCGGTCGGCCAGGTTCGTCTCGACCGCTTCCACAACCGACGCGCGGCGACGGTGGTGCCGGCCTCGGCGCTCGCCGTCTCCCGCCCGATCGGCCGATTGGCCCGGCCCGCGCCGGCCGGCATGCTGACCGCGGCGCGACCGGTGGTGGGGCGGGCCCCGGTGCCGCCGACCACGGCGACTCTGGGCGTGACGCCGGCGCTGGCGCGGCGGCAGCACATCGCGCCGCCCCCCGCTGGACTGACGGTGGCGCCGCGCCGGCCGGCTCCGGGGCCGAACCGGGGGGCGGCCGTGCGGGTGGATGCCGCCGGTCAGGTGCGCCCGACCGGCGGTCTGCCGCCATTGGCTGCTCCGACCGCGCGGCGGCCTGCCGCAGGGCGAGCCGGGCCGGGGCCGGGTGTTTCCGGGGCCTCGCCGCCGCCCGGCGCGCCAACCATTCGTTTCGCGCCGGCGCCGCGGAACCCTCGCCCGGGCGCGCCTTCGGCGCCAAACTTGCGCGGGATGCCGGCGCCGGGTTCCGTGCCGTCTCGGCCCCGGCCGGAGGCGCATCCCCCGGTCTTGCGCGCCCCGGGTGCCGCCCCGTCCGCGGCGCACCCGTCTGGTTCCGGTGCTTTTCGGGCGACGCCGCAGCCGCCCGCGCCGACCTCGCGCCCGCACGTCTCGCCGCCGCCCGGACCGCGCATGTCTGTGCCGCCCGTTTCTGCGCCGCGTGTGACGGGCCCGGCGGGCCCCTCGCGTCCGGGTCGGCCGATCGTGCCGTCGCCGGCCCGGCCGCCCGCTCCGTCGGCCTATCGCCAGCCGTCGCCGCGCGTTCCCGCACCGCCGCTGGCCGTGTCCCGGCCAGCCCCCCATCCGGCGCCTTTACCCACCTATCGCCCGCCGCCGGCCTATCGGCCGCAACCATCGCCGCGTCCGACCCCACCGCCGGCCTATCGCCCGTCGCCGGCCTACCGCCCACCGCCGGCCTATCGGCCGCAACCACCGGCCCGTCCCACCCCACCGCCGCAGCGGCGCGAGGAGCGCAAGCCGCAGTGAGCACGCGCCGGCCCGCGGCCGGGCGATCGGTGGCCGCGATCCCTTCCAAACCCGAGGGATCGAGGGTAGGCTTCGCACGATGGCAATGAAGCGTCGCGCACGCTGGTGGCTGGCCAGAGGGACCAATCTTCTGCTGGTCGTGCCGGCTCTGCTGGTGGTTCTGTCCGAGCAGGTCCTATGGGCCGGCGCGCGCCAGATCCTGCGCGGCATCGGCGGACTTGGCATGGTTCGCACCGCCCATCTCTGGCTGCGGCTGCTGCCGCCCTATGCCGCGCTGCCGGTGTTTCTTGTTCCTGACCTGTTCAGTCACGTCTCCGAAATCTGGGCCGCGGTCCTGCTGACCCGCGGTCATGTGGTCACCGCGGCGGTGTTGTGGGTGCTGGGCAAGGGCCTTGCCACCGTCATCCTGGTCTGGATCTACCAGGCCTGCGAGCCGGCTTTGCTGCGGGTCCGCTGGTTCGCGCGCGCGCTTCACGCCTTGGTCGCGCTGCGGAGCCGGCTGCTCGCGCGGGTGCGCCCTTTGGCGACGGTGCTGCGGGAGCGCCTGCGGTTTGCGGTCGGGGCGCCGGGATGGGTCGGGCGCCGGTTCCGCCGCCGGCGCCAGCGGTTGGCGGCGCAGGTCGCCTGGGGCAACCGGCCGAAGATCTGAGAACGCGGTCTGCGCGCCGCGCCTCCGCCCGACGCGGGTGCCTGGGGGACCGCGGCATGACCGGCCCTGCCTTCACCTTGGCGCCTTCCGTACCTACGTTGTCCGGATGACCGATCAAACCCCCTCCACCGCCACCGTCCTTGACGCCCCTCCTCGCCGCGAGGGGCGCCCGCCCGACCCGTGCGCCATGGTCATCTTCGGCGCCGGCGGCGATCTGACGAAGCGGCTGCTGGTTCCCGCGCTCTACAACCTGGCGCGCACCGGCCTGCTGGCGGAGAACTTCGCGCTGGTCGGCGTCGATCTCGCGGTCACGTCGGCGGAGCAATGGGCCGACGAACTGCGGGCGATGCTGCAAAGCTTCGTCGGCAACAGTTCGAGCGAGAGCCGCATCGATGCGATCGACGATGCGGTGTGGCGGCGCCTCGCCGGCGCGATGTCGGTGGTGCAGGGAGATCTGAACGATTCCGGGCTGTATGACCGGCTGAAGGACCACCTCCATACCGTTGCGCGCGAGCACGACACGGGCGGCAATTGCCTGTTCTATCTCGCGGTCGCCGACCGGTTCTTCGCCCCCGTCGCCACCCATCTCGGCCATGCCGGGCTTTTGGGGGAGCAGGACAGCGAGGGGACGGCATGGCGGCGGCTGGTGATCGAAAAGCCGTTCGGCCACGATCTGGCGTCCGCCCGCGTGCTGAACCGCCAGTTGCGCAGCCTGCTGCACGAGCAGCAGATCTACCGGATCGACCATTTTCTCGGAAAGGAGACGGTCCAGAACATCATGGCGTTCCGGTTTGCCAACGGGCTGTTCGAGCCTATCTGGAACCGTGACCGCATCGATCACGTGCAGATCACGGTGGCCGAACAGCTCGGCGTGGAGCATCGCGGCAAGTTCTACGAAGCCACCGGCGCGCTGCGCGACATGGTGCCGAACCACGTGTTCCAGGTGCTGGCGATGGTGGCGATGGAGCCGCCGGGCGGCTTCGGCGCTGAGCAGATCCGCAACCGCAAGGCCGACGTGTTCGCCCAGCTGCGCACCTTGACGCCCGAGGACGCGGTGCGCGGCCAATACGGCCCCGGCGCGATCGCCGGCCCAGGCGGCCGCCACGACGTGCCCAGCTACCGCGCCGAAGACAACGTGGCGCGGGATTCGGACACCGAAACCTTCGTCGCATTGCGGCTGGCGATCGACAATTGGCGCTGGGCCGGGGTGCCGTTCTATCTGCGCACCGGCAAGCGCATGTCGGCACGCGCCACCGAAGTGGCGATCCGCTTCAAGCCGGCGCCGTTCGCCCCGTTCGCCGACACCGACGTCGCTCATCTGCCGCCCAACTGGCTGGTGCTGAACATCCAGCCCGATGAGGGGATTTCCTTGCAGTTCGAGGTGAAGCGACCGGGCCCGGTGATGGACCTGGCGGCGGTGCGGATGGCGTTCCGCTATCGCGACTGGTTCCCGCGCGAGCCCAATGTCGGCTACGAGACGTTGATCTACGACTGCATGATCGGCGACCAGACCCTGTTCCAGCGCGGCGACATGGTGGAGGAGACGTGGCGGGTGGTGCAGCCGGTGCTGGAGGCATGGGCCGCCGCCCCGGCCCCCTATTTCCCGAACTACGCCGCCGGCCATGACGGGCCGGAATCGGCGCATCATCTGCTCGCCGAGGATGGTCGGGCCTGGCGGCCGGTCCCGAAACCCTGAGGCCAACTGCCGAGCGGGGACGCAAGATGAGCGATCATTCCATTCCGGCGGTGTTCATGCGTGGCGGCACGAGCAAGGCGATCATGTTCCACGCGCGCGACCTGCCTCGGGCACGGGCGGAGTGGGATCCGATCTTCCTCGCCGCCATGGGCAGCCCCGATCCCTACGGCCGCCAGCTCGACGGGATGGGAGGAGGGGTGTCGTCCCTGTCGAAGGTCTGCGTGCTGGCCCCCTCGACGCGGGAGGACGCGGATATCGACTACACCTTCGCCCAGGTGCAGATCCGCGACGCGCGGGTCGATTACCGCGGCAATTGCGGCAACATGTCCTCCGCGGTCGGCCCGTTCGCGGTCGATGAGGGGCTGGTGGCGGCCTCCGGCGAGGCCGCGCTGGTGCGAATCTTCAACACCAACACCGAAAAGCTGATCCACGCGCGATTTCCGCTGCGCAACGGGCGGGCACGCATCGACGGGGACCTGGCCATTCCCGGGGTGAGCGGCACCGGGGCGCCGGTGCGGCTCGACTTCCTCCGCCCTGGGGGCGCGACCACCGGGCGGCTGCTGCCCACCTCGCGGGTGCGCGACCGGCTGGAGATCCCGGATCTCGGTGCGATCGAGGTGTCCCTGGTCGACGCCGCCAACGCCTGCGTGTTCGTGCGCGCCGCCGATGTCGGGCTGCGCGGGACCGAGCTGCCGGACGCGCTGGAGGGGGATGCGGCACTGCTGCGGCGGCTGGACACGATCCGTGCCCATGCCTCGGTGGCGATGGGCATCGCGCCGACGATGGCGGCCGCGCGTACGATCCGGGTGGTCCCGTTCGTCGGCATCGTCGCGCCGCCGGCCGAGGCGCGCACCCTGGGCGGCGAGACCTTGCCGGCCGAGGGGGCCGATATTACGGCACGGGTGATCTCCAACGGCCAGCCGCATCGCGCGCTGCCGCTGACGATCTCGCTGTGCATGGCGGTGGCGGCGGGGATCGAGGGAACCGTGGTCGCCGAGGCGGCGCGCCGCACCGGTGAGGGAGCCTTGCGGCTCGGCATGCCGTCGGGGGTGCTGACCGTCGCGGCCGATGTCGGGCGCGACGACGATGGTTCCTGGGTGGCCCGGAGCGGGTCGTTTTATCGCACGGCGCGGCGCCTGTTCGACGGGCGGGTTTGGGTCGGCGCAGAGACGTAAACCCGCCCGCATGTCCCGGGTGCAGGTCACGTCCGTCGCGGGAAACGTCCCGGGTAAGAAGAACGGAGTTCCGACCGGGCCCGGAGCTTGCGGCCAGTCGCGGTGAAGGGGGCTGGCGCCGCTTGCAGGCGGAGACCAGACGCCGCACCGGCGCCCGCAACTGCATTGTTACCGGTGCGCCCCTATTCGTCTGCTCCATGCACGAAGCGGGCGATGCAGTCACCGATGAGGCACTCGGGCAGGTAACAGCGGTCGCTGTCGCGGCCGGGCCGCAGCGTGGCGACATGGCTGCCGCCGCTCGATGCGGCCGGAGATCATTGAGCTGGACTACCCGCGAACGCAAGACGAAACTTCTGTTCGGCGTACTGTTCGGGGTTTCCGCTCTGTTTGCCCTTTTCGTCTACGGGGGCATCATCGACCTCATCGTCGAACGTGGCGCCCTCTATGTGAACCACATATTTCTGTTCTGGGGTTGGTCCAAATTCGTCCATGTGATCGTCCCGGCAAACCTCATTTACGTTCGTCATGAGCTCTATGCGTTCGAGCACTCGGTCGCCGGGTCTCCGCGGAGCCATTTGCCGTTTGCATATCCGCCGTCGCTGTTGCTGATGATCTGGCCGCTCGCGCTCGTGTCGCCGGTCATCGCCTGGATGGTTTGGACCGTCGTCGGCCTCGTCTGCTATCTCGCAGCGTGTTGGCAACGCGGCTGGGGTGCTACCAATCTGGCGCTTGCGCTTGTGGCCCCGGCCACGGTCGGTGCGATATTCGCCGCGCAGACCGCGCTGATAGCGGCGGCGCTCATGATCGGCGGGTGTCGAATGATGGATCGGCAGCCTGTCGTGGCCGGTATCCTGTTCGGCTTGCTGGCAGCGGTGAAGCCGCAATACGGCGTCCTGATCCCGCTGGCGCTGATATCGTCGCGCGAATGGCGGAGTTTTGTCGCGGCCACCGGGACCGTGATGACCGCTGTCGCGGCAAGCAGTCTGGCATTCGGTTGGAAAGCCTGGTCACGGTTGCCGGACGCTTTGGTCGGTCTCTCCCAACTGGTGGCACGGCATCCGAAGTTCGCGTGGTATTCGCCAACCGTCACCTCGGGCTTGCGGATGCTCGGCGCGTCGCCGATGGCGACCAGCATCGGTCAAATCGCCGTCGCGGCCTGCGCCATCGTCCTGGTTTGGCGTCATTTTCGTCGTGGCTTCACCCCGATGGGAGGTGCAGCGTTGATGGTTGGCGCGTTCCTGGTGACACCCTACGCGCTCTACTACGACCTTCCATTGGTCAGCTATGCTGTTCTGGTCATGGTGATGGATTGGCACGCCAGGTGCCGGGCGCTCGGAACCGCAGAGGTCGCGATACTGGCTCTCGCGGTCGCCCTGCCGGTGCTCATCTACGCCGTGCACGTGTCCTGGGGACTGTTGGTTCTGCCGCTCCTGTTCGCGCTCATTCTTCGTCGTGCCGGCTTTGCCGATCGCGCCTTGGTGCGCGCTTGATATGATCGGAGCAGCGCCT